>JAJYKO010000128.1 GCA_021788565.1 Chloroflexota bacterium | reverse complement strand
GACCGGCGTCTTCGATGCGGCCGTGCAGTTTGCGCGCCTCGAGGGGCTGGTGGTGGCGCCGGAATCGGCCCACGCGGTGAAGGCGGCCGTCGATGCGGCCATTCGGTGCAAGGAGTCCGGCGAGGCGAAGACCATACTTTTCAACCTGAGCGGTCACGGCAATTTCGACATGGCCGCCTACGACAGCTACTTTGCCGGCAAGTTGGAGGACTACGAGTATCCCGCCGACAAGGTAGCAGAGGCGCTGAGCGAGCTACCCAAGGTCGGTTAGACCCCCGCGAAGGAAGACGGATACCAGGTCGCATCGGTCCGCCGAGAGCCGGCTCCGCGTTTGCCCCACGTAGGAGCCGGCTCCTGCCGGCGAGCGACTCGTGGGCCTGTGGACCATCGCCGCCGGGAGGCGACTCCTACGTGGAAGGGCCCGGTCGGGTTATTAGGGCCATCGGCGGAGGATCCAGCCCGACCGTCTGGAGCCTCGGTTCTGGAGACAGATTGGTCCTGGAATCGACTACGCCTCTCTTGTCTCTACGGCTCGATCTTCGTTCCCAGTACCACCAGGAACTTCGCGAGCCACTGAGGGTGGGCAGGCCAGGCAGGTGCGGTAACCAGCTTGCCGTCCACGTGGGCCGCATCCACGGGGGTGTCCACCCACTCGCCGCCGGCGCTCTTCACGTCTGGCCCCACAGCCGGATAGGCCGTGCACGCCTTCCCGCCGATCACGCCGGCCGCTGCCAGCACCTGAGGACCGTGGCACACGGCGGCGATCGGCTTGTCGGCTTCGGCGAAGTGGCGTACCGCCTGAAGCACGTCTGGATTGAGCCGGATATACTCGGGCGCCCGCCCACCTGGAATCACCAGGGCGTCGTAGTCTTCTGGCTTCACCTCTGCAAAGGTGGCGTTCAGGACGAAATTGTGACCCGGCTTCTCGCTGTAGGTCTGGTCGCCCTCGAAGTCGTGGATGGCCGTCCGGACCTTGTCCCCCGCCTTCTTTCCGGCGCAGACCGCGTGAACCGTATGCCCCACCATCTGAAGAGCCTGGAAGGGCACCATCACCTCGTAGTCTTCCACAAAGTCGCCGACCAGCATCAGGATCTTCTTCGCAGCCACGATCTCGCTCCTTTCTGAGTACTCCGACTGAGTGGTCGAGGGTTTCAACGCCGCGCTGATTCGTCAACCGCTTCTGCTGTGGACGCGACCATCTGCGGAGTGAACCACCGCTCCGTATGTAGTGTTAGCTGCAAGTAGTCTGCCAGCGAGCCGAGGTTGGCAGACGACGAAAAGGGGCCGGCGGTGAAGCCGGCCCTGAGCGGTAATGGCGACGGATCTTATGCCCCGCCCTCGGGGGGCGTCTGGGACTTGTTCATCTTGGCCTTGAGCTCATTGAAGAGGGCCGGCACTTGGGTCACCATCCTTGCCATATCCTCGGTGATCCGATCCAATCGCAACCAGCTGTCGTTGTCGCTTGCCCTTCTTCGTGACTTTCTCATTCGCATTCCTGCCCTTTGAGCCCTCCGACAGCAACCCGGCCGCGACAGGCAGAAGCGAATGCTAAGGTCGAGTGATAAAATGAACCACCTTGGCTCGCCGTTGCCGCCCGATGGCCGGATTCGAGAGGCTTGAGGGCTGCTCCAGAGGTTGGAGCACTCGATTTCGATACTCATCCGTCATGCTTTGAGGAATCGGCTAGTGTCATCGACGTCGTCCATACAGTCAACGCTCTTTCCCGGCCGCATCGAGCCTCTGTTGAAGTGGCCGGGCGGCAAGGCTGCCGAGCTGGGAAGGATTCTGCCTTCCCTGCCTCCAATCATCGATAGCTACTTCGAGCCGTTCCTGGGTGGTGCGGCTGTCTTCCTGGCACTATCCCATGACGGGCGGTCCCTGCTCAACGACAAGAGCCCCGACCTCATGGCCTTCTACCGCTCCATAGCATCAGGAGACGACGAGTTCTTCTTGACGCTGCGCCAGATGTCTCGGGAGTGGAGCGAGCTGCAGACTATAGTCGCGAGGCACATGGACCGGCTCTCCGCTCTGTATGAAAGACACACTCAAGATTGCCTCACGCTCACGGAAGTCGCTTTGACCTTGCACGACCTGCTTTCGGTCGGTGCTCCGCACTTCGAATATTCCCTGGCCGCAGATCCCACCAATGGTCGGCAGAACTTCCGTCGCGAGCTCTCTCGGAATCTTACCAACAAACTTACCCGTATGAAGGCGATCGAGTCCCGCCGCGGTCGTCTCTCTGCGGAGGACGTGGTTGCCAACATCGAATGTGCCGTGAAGTCGGCCTACTACATGCACATCCGTTATCTCTATAACCAGGCCTCTTCGTACTCGATCACCGATGGCTTGCGTGCGGCCTTATTCTTCTTCATTCGCGAGTATGCTTACGCCGCTATGTTTCGCTTCAACAGCCAAGGGCACTTCAATGTGCCTTACGGCGGCATCTCGTACAACCGAAAGACCATGGAGGCCAAAATTCAGCGCATGGCTGCTCCCGAGACCCGCCGCAAGTTCAGTGAAGCGGTGCTCGAGAACCTCGACTTCATGGACTTCCTCCAGATTCACCCACCTGAGCCTGGTGACTTCGTCTTCGTTGACCCGCCCTACGATAGTGACTTCAGCAACTATGATGGCAGTTCCTTTGGCAAGAAGGATCAGGCCCGCCTCGCCGACTACCTTGTCAATCGCTGCCGCGCCAACTTCATGGTCGTTATCAAGAATACCGATTACATCTCGTCCCTCTACTCCGACAACCGTCTCACTATCCATTACTTCGACAAGAAATACATGTGGACTATCAAGGAACGTAATAACCGGGACGTCACCCACATCATGATAACCAACTACTAGGGAGGTTCGCTTCATGCCAGGTCGAATCTCGGAGCCCGATCTCATCCTCCCCGCTCTGTGGTGCATGGCTAACTACCACGCGGAATGGATTTCGACTTCTGTGCTGATCGAGTCCCTTCGACAGCTGTTGCGTCCCTTCGGGGAAGATGCTGAAATCCTAAGCGACAGACGTGACGACAAGTTCTCCCAGATTGTCCGCAATCTCGCATCTCACAAAACGCTTGAAAGGCTTGGCGTAGCCGAATACGAGAGGCGAGACAACGGCTACTGGAAAATTACCAGTGCGGGCCTCCAGTTTCTTGGGGACTACCAGCCCCGCGATCTGAAGCGCGAGGGGATCGAAGGCCTCGACGGAGATGAGACCGCGTCTTGGGGGGATTACCCGATCGACACTGTGCTGATTCGGAACGAGAGTCGAACGGTCTTCGATGTTCTGCGGAGGATCGAGCAGGGGTCCTTCATCATGGATCCAGATTTCCAGAGAGACTTCATTTGGCCAGAAGAAAAGCAGAGCAAGCTCATTGAGTCCGTGCTAATGCGAATTCCCCTGCCGGTATTCTACCTAGCAGAAGATGATCAGGGTCACATGGTAGTGGTCGATGGCTTGCAGCGATTGTCCACTTTCCGCCGGTTTGTATCCAACGATCTTCAGCTTAGACTGCCGGATCGGGAGGATCTGAACAAGAAGCGTTTCCAAGAACTTTCTCCCAAACTGCAGAACCGTGTCGAGGACTGCAACCTGATCCTCTACGTCATCGACGCGAAGGTGCCTGAGCGGGCGCGTCTGGATATCTTTGAGCGTGTAAATAGTGGGGTCCCCCTCACTCGACAGCAGATGCGCAATTCTCTGTATATGGGTGACGCAACCCGATTCCTCAAGCGCGAGGCCAGAGCTGACATTTTCCTGGAGGCCACTGGGCAAAGCTTAAACCAACAAACTATGAGGGATAGGGAGTTCGTCAATCGGTTCTGTGCGTTCCATCTCCTGAGTCTCGGCGAGTATCGGGGAGACATGGATGACTTCCTCGCGAGAGTTTTGAAGAAGATGAACAGCATGGGACCTGAATCGCTCCACAAACTGTCAGCACAGTTCCGGGCCAGCCTTAGTGCCAATTTCCTGGTGTTTGGTAAGCATGCATTTCGAAAGCACAGCGATGCGGTGGCGAGCCGTTCCGTTCTTAACGCTTCACTTTGGGACGTCATGTCAACGGGGCTCGCGCGGTATCCCCAGCACTTGGTGGCTGAGCGTGCAGATGCGCTAAAGCATGCATTCTATGGCCTGATGGCAGACGACGAGTTCGTTAGATCTATTACTTATGGTGTCAATGATATTAAGAGAGTGAGGGGTCGGTTCGCGACCGCCGGAGCAATGTTCGAGGAGGTGTTCGGTGCTCGACAGGCTTGATCTCCAGCACTTCAAATGCTTCGAGGTACTGCGGCTTCCACTTGGTTCACTAACGCTCCTTTCAGGTCCCAACGCGTCGGGCAAGTCTTCGGTCCTACAGGCATTGGTGCTTCTCCACCAGACCATGCGCGAACATGAATGGTCAAGGCACCTTCTTCTTAACGGAGCGGAAATGCGACTGGGTACTGTCTCTGACGTTGTTGACAAAACGCATGGTAGGCGCTCATTCGAGATCGGCCTATCGGATAGCGGATCTGACTACCGTTGGACCTTTGACGGCGATCGATCTGATATGTCTATGGCAGTAAGCCGCATCTCCATCGCTGGCGAGATCCGAGAAGCGCCAGATGCACTGCGATACCTGTTGCCGCCCACCAAGCAGAACAATACCGCGTCTCTTACGGACCGTCTGCGAATGCTGACGTACCTCACGGCTGAGCGAGTGGGCCCACGGGAGGTTTATCCCCTCGACGATCTCCAGATTGCTCCCGTTGTAGGTCCTGAAGGTGAGCATGCAGCGAGCGTCCTTTACTGTGGACGGGACGAGCAGGTCCTTGATGAGCTCGCCCTGGCTGGAGCACCGGCAAGACGGCTTCACCAGGTGCAAGAGCGAATGCGCGTGTTCTTCCCCGGATGCGCTTTAGATGTGCAGCAGATCCCGCAGGTGAACGCGGTCACGCTTGGACTGCGAACATCTGACGATACGGGCTTCCATCGTCCCATTCATGTGGGGTTCGGTCTCACTCAGGTCTTCCCTATCGTAGTTGCGGCTCTGTCTTCGCCGCGAGAAGGTATCCTCATTATTGAGAACCCTGAGGTTCATCTGCATCCCTCCGGCCAAGCGCTAATGGGCCAGTTCCTGGCAGATGTGGCGCGGGCCGGAGTGCAAGTCATCTTGGAGACTCACAGCGACCATGTTCTGAACGGCATTCGACGTTCGATCAGGACAGGGCGGATCTCGGCGGAGCAGGTGGTTATCCACTTCTTTCGACCGCGCTCTGCCGACGGGACCCAGGTGTTCAGTCCTGTTGTAGACAAGTCCGGCAACATCGATGTTTGGCCTCAAGGATTCTTTGACCAGTTTGACAAGGACATGAACTACTTCGCTGGCTGGGGGCAGTGAAGTGGATTTCATGGTCAATGATCTCTCGTTCCACGGGCAGTTCCCAGACATTGCGTCGTTTAGGCTAGCCATTGGGCGCTTGATGATTATCCGCCAGGTCGTCAACGGGTTTCGCGGTGCGCTGTACTGCCACAGGAACTTGGCTCAGGTCCAGGTAACGCCGACGGCGGCGATGCGCCAGGCAGTGGGAGCGATGCCGATCGATGAGCAGCGCGCCGTTATGCAGTGGCTCACTCGGCACGGACCCTTCTGGGACGATACTCGCGGGCATGGAGCTGACGACTGGCTAGAGTGCAACGAGGAGATCGTGACGGACACTGCAGTTGGCGAAGCAGGCTGGTGCCGCTTGAACGGCATCGATCGGGCACTCGTGAGTATCACGCCCTCCAACTGGGAGTTCTCGCCGGTTTATGTGAATTGGGTGCCGGACTCCAGCAGCATGAAGACTGCCGAAGTCGAGAACTACTGGGACCCAGCCGCCGTTGAGCCTGCCCTCCGGCGTGCGCCCGAGCCGTTGGATTCGTGGGAAGAACTGCGTGCATTGGCCACGGTCCGGTGCAGCGAGCTTACCTTTGCGTCGGATGCGTTCACGCATCTGAGCGGCATTCCCTTTGGAGCAAGCGCTGCACATCGCATACTCTCGCTTCTCGACACCCTGAACCGTTTCAAGTCCTGCTTTGACCAGGATGGCGAACGCACGCCAGAGGGCCACGATATATACCAGAACTTCTTCACTGGCAAGAAGGGTGAGGGTGGGCATGGAGCGCTCTTTTCCGATTCGTCCGACGAAGAGAAGGCCAGGTTCAAGGAGGAACTGACGTTCAAGCACCCCTCGGATCCAAGCAGGACCTTGTTCTGCCCGTGGCACGGCAAGGTCCAGACGCCTCCGTTCCGTATTCATTTCTCTTGGCCGGTTCGGGCGGCCGAGCAGCTTTATGTCGTGTACGTCGGTCCCAAGATCACAAGACGTTAGATGCGTGGAGACAGACAGAAGTCGGGGCTCCTGATAAGGTCTAGCGTGTTTCGTGTCGCTACGATCTTCGCTGGCAGCCTCGCGGGCCCATCAGATGAGGATCAAATTGCCACCAAGAGATGTAGATGTGGGCTTGCACTTGGCTTGAAGAGCTCCTACCGCCCGCTTATACTCCTCGGCGAAGCCAGAAGATGGGAATAGCACCGGCAAGGAGAAAAGGGTGACGGCTCGCACCGTGGCTATGGGCCGCCGGATGTGGGAACAGGCCAGGCGCGATCTCGAGGCCGCAAGGCGGCTGCTCTCTCCCGGAACCTATTACGTCGCAGAGAATCTCGCGCACCAGGCGGCGGAGAAATCATTGAAGGCCGCGCACTGGCATCTTCTCGCCGAGGAACCAGCCTGGAAGCATAGGTTAGGCAGCATAGCAGACAAACTTGCGGACGAAGCCGGAGAGTTTCCTGCTGAGGTGCGGTCATCTGTGGCGCAGCTTATGCCGCTGTTTGAGATAAGCCGCTACCCCTCCGGCAACCTGGAGGAACCGATACCTGCCGACTTGATCGGTGAAGAGGACGCGACGGCCGCTATCACGTCCGCGGAAGTGGTAATGACATGGGTGCAGACGCTTCTACAGCGCCCAGCCGGCAAGGCCAAGCGCAAAACGAGCTAGTTCGAAGATTCGCTCGCCTGATGTACGCGCGGTACGGGGCAAGGATCTATCTGTTTGGATCGCGCGCCCTCGGAAGCGCCGCGGCCGATAGCGACTACGATGTAGTCGCAGTTTCCTCGGCATTCCGTGAGCATCGCACGGCGGTTCGTGCCCTCGATCGTTACGAGCTCTGGCACGCAGCAGGCGGTTGGGGTCTCGAGCTGGATCTGCACTGCTACACCCCTGAGGAGTTCCGCGCAGAGCTCACCGGCCTTGGGTACCTGGGCCAGGCCAAACGGCGAGGCGAGCTGCGTAGAGTTGCGGCATCCGACGCCGCTTGATTCCTCATGAGCCTTCCCATGGCTCAGTCTCCTCTCGCCGGCCCGCACTTGATTGCGGTCCCTCATGCGAATCAAGGATCATCACGAAGTGCCGCAATATGTAAGTAGAGGCGGGGTCGCCCCAGACCCCGCCTCTACTGGACTGCAGCGTTGAACGCCTACGCCCCGCCCTCGGTGGGGGGCTGGGGCTTGTTCATCTTGGCCTTGAGATCCTCGAGCTGCTGATCGACGTCGCTGTTCTTCTCAAGGGCCGCGAACTTGTCCTCCAGGGTGTCGGTGTCCAGTTCGGCCGAGGCCTTGGCCATGGCCTCCTTCTCCTCTACCTTGTCCTCCATGCGGTCGAAGCCTTCGAAGGCTCCCCCCTTGCCGATGCCGGCCATGGTGTCGTGGATCTTCTGCTCCGCCTCGGCCCTGCGGCTCCGCGCGATCAGCAGGTCCTTCTTCCTCTCGGCCTCCTCGATCTTGGCCTCCAGCTTCTCCAGGGCGCTCTTCAGCACCTCAACCTGCTGCTTCTGCTCGTCGTACTGACTCTTGAAGCCGTCGGCGATCTGCTGGTAGCTGTTGTGCCGCTGCAGCGCCTCCTTGGCCAGGTCGTCGGCGCCCTTCGTCACCGCCAGCTCGGCCTTCTTCTGCCAGTCGTCGGCCTGCTCCTGGTTCTGGAGGTAACGCGTGTACAGCTTCTGCTCGTCGGCTATGGACGCCGCCACCTGGGTCTTCACCTGGATCAGCTGATTCTGCATGTCCAGGATATACTGCTTGATCATCTTCTCGGGATCTTCGGCCCTGTCCAGCAGGTCGTTGACGTTGGCCCGAACCAGGGTGGTGACTCTCTCCAGTAGACTCACGGTAGTCTCCTTCTTCTTCAGCAATTAGCTATTAGCTGTTGGCAATTGGCCCTCAGTCGTGGCCTGCGATTTCGCGTCAGGTATGGTCTCGACGACGGGCTGGCCGTTGGAAGGCGCGGCGGTCGCAGTTCCCAGCCCGGGCAGCTTCGACATCAGGTCGGCCACCTTCACGCCGGAGAGCGCCTCGAAGAGGGCGGGCGCCTGGGCCACCATCTTCGCCATGTCCTCGGTGATCTGGCTGGCACCCATTCCACCGTGGCCGTTTCCGGTGGATACGATGGTGATCTTGTCCACCTTGGACAGCGGCTCGGCCATGGCCCGCACCACCTCCGGGAAGCCGGAGAGCAGCTTGTCCAGCACCGCCGCCTGGTTGTACTGGTGGAAGGCCGCCGCTTTCACCGTCATCGCCTGAGCTTCCGCCTCGCCTTTGGCCTTGATGACCTCCGCCTCGGCGAAGCCCTGAGCCCTGATCGCGTCGGCCTGGCCGGTGGCCTCCACGGATCTCTTCTGACGCTCGGCTTCGGCCAGCGCCTCGATCCGTTGACGCTCGACCTCTGCCGGCTTGAGCACGGTGGCGATCAGCTCCTTCTCTCGGCGGGCGATCTCGGTTTCCTGGACCTTGACCTGCTCGATCTTCTCCACCTGCTCGACCTTGACCTGCTCGGCCACGACCTGCTGTTGCATCACGTTGGTCTGGATCTCGTAGGCCTTGTCCGCCTGGGCCTGGGCCTTCTTGACCGACGCTTCGTAGTCGGCCTTCTTCAGGTCCATGTCCCGGGTGGCCTCTGCCTGCTTCGCCAGGGATGCCGTTTCGGCGATCACCCGCTCCTGGTCCGCCAGGGCCTTGGCGATAGCCGCCTCTCGCGTGGCGTTGGCCCGCCTTATGGCCGTGTCCCGTTCCGCCTCTGCCGCGGCCACGTCGGCGTCGCGTTTGATCCGGGCCACGTCCGGCCGGCCCATGTTCGCGATGTACTCGTTCTTGTCGCGCACCTCCTTTATCGTGAACGACACCACCTCAAGGCCCATCTTGGAGAGGTCATCGGCGCAGGTGCTGCGCATCTTGCCTCCCACCATCTCCGGCTCCTTGACGATCTGCTCCACCGTGAGCTGGCCGACGATCCCTCGCAGGTGGCCTTCCATCACCAGCCGGATCAGCGCTTCTCGGGCTACAGGCTCCTTGCTGAGGAACTGCTCTGCCGCGGTCTTGATGCTCTCAGGGTCCGATTGTACCTTGATCTGAGCCACGGCCTCCACAGTGACCGCCACGCCCTGCTGCGTGTAGAGATCCTGCTGTGGGGCAACGTCAAAGCTCATGAGCTCCAGGCTCAAGTCCTGGCAGCTTTGGACCATGGGCAGTACTACCGCGCCCCCACCCTGGACGATCCTGGTGCCCCCGAAGCCGTAGACTATCAGCGCCTGGTTGGGGCCCACCTTCCGGAACATCCGTGCCGCGATCAGAAGGATCAGCAGGATTACCAGGACCGCCAGACTCGCGATAATCAGAGCGCCGCCAATGTTCATGGTATCTCTTCCTCCCTTATTTTAGCTATTAGCTAATAGCTAATAGCTAATAGCTATTAGCTAATAGCTAATAGCTGTCAGCACTCAGCACCCAGAACTCAGAACTCGTACGGTCTACCCTCTTGCGATGAAGGTGTTCCATGGCTCCACGTACGCGATCCCGTGCTCGTATCGAACTATAACCACCTCCGCACCGTGTTCTATCGGCTTGCCA
>JAJYKO010000127.1 GCA_021788565.1 Chloroflexota bacterium | reverse complement strand
CCACATCCAGCACACGGTGGGCATTGTTGAGCCGAAACAGGTAGGCAAAGAACGGCTCCTCCCGCTCCAGCCGCTCCCGCCAATCGACCATGACGTCGTATCTCTCGCTAAACTCATCGTAAAGAGGAACCTTCTCGGCCACGGGCTCCACCTCCCAGTCCCAGGTTGTGCCCTGATGAACATTAACTCGTTGATTGGGTAATTTCCTCGGATGCGGGCGCCCAGAGTCGGCCGCCCCTACAACGGGTGTAGGGGCCGGCAGGGCTGCCGGCCCGCCTTGTCCCACTGCCGAATCAAACTGGTAACGACGATTAGGGTTCTGTGACAGCTCGCACTTGGGCCCCGCACCCCCGCCCTACGGCTCGCAGGCGAAGGGTCGTCATAGCCCGGTTCCACCTCCGGTCTCCTGGCATGTAGGGTACCAGGGATACCGACTCGCCCCTGTGACAAAAGTCGCAGACCCGGGGGATCCCCGGGGCTATTCTTTCGCCAAATGGCTGGACAGGGCGCGGATTTCCCTATCGGCATTCTTAACGACATTAACCATCCAAGGAGAGTACAATTGGCCCCTGAGAAGCCGGTAATACCTATCATAGATCTGGATAAATGCGACGGCTGTGGTAGATGCGTGACTGCCTGTCCCGCCGAGGCGCTCAGGGTGACCGGCGGCAAGGTGCGGCTGGTCCGAACGGACTGCGACTACTGTGGAGAGTGCGAGGAGGCATGTCCCACCGGCGCCATCGCCTGCCCTTACGAGATCGTCTGGCAGGCGAAAGGCGGCGACGACGGCCTAAGAGGAGGCGTGATATGGCCCTGATGAATTCCTGTCCAGGGAGCAAGATCTTTAAGAATCCGATGCCCGAGTCGATCCTGTGTTCCAACTGCCACGAGGAGTTGGAGATATGGACGGACGAGCTATCCGTGAAGTGCACGAAGTGCGGTGCCATCACCTACAAGTCCCGAATGCCCTCCTGCATAGACTGGTGTCAGCACGCGGAAGGATGCGTGGGCCCGGAACTGTACAAGAAGCTGAAGCTGTCCTGACACGGTAGCACCATATGGGGCAGCAGGTAAGGTCCCGTTGTAGGGGCCGGCGGCTCTGCCGGCCCGTTGTGGAGCACAAATGGCGCAATTGGCCACCCACGACGATAGAAATACCGAACCCCGAGGGCTGGATCGGGCACCTGCGCACCCTTGGTATCAGAGACTCATTGGCGCGCTGATGCTGCCAAAGGAGCACGGGGCCTGGGCTATGCTGGTGATGCCCTACCTGCTGGGAACGCTGGTGGCGGGCTGGAGAATCGGCTGGCCTTCGCTTCTGCTCCTGACTTCCATCCTGACCCTGTTCACGGCAAGCCGGCCTTTGGACCTGGTGCTGCGAGAGCGACGCAGCGACGCTGCGGTCCGGCTCGTCCTCTACGCCGGCCTGGGCGGTGCGGCGGGGCTGCTCCTGCTCATTGGCTACCAGCGGTGGGCACTGCTTCCTCTGGCCGCGGTTGCTGGCGCCGTACTGGGTGCTCAGCTGCTCCTCAGGCAACGACGGGTGGATCGCACCTGGCCGGCGCGACTGGTCTCCATCGCCGCCCTATCGGCGACGGCTCCCGCCGCTTATTATGCTTCCACTGGAGCGCTCGACAATAGAACTCTCGCACTCTGGCTGATCGCCTCCCTGTACTCCGGGGCGAGCGTCTTCTACGTGCGGCTGTACTACCGGCCCCCCTCGAAGGGGAACGTGCGCGCGGAGGATGAGGCCAGACGGAAGATGGCTGCGTACGTGGGGATCGCGGCCCTCGTGATGGTAGCCGCGGCGGTCTTCGGGTGGTTCCCGACGCTCGGCGTCGCGGTGATGATCCCCCCCGCGGTCAAGCTTTCCTTTGCGTGGAGTAAGCGGGGCTCCAGACCCTCTCTAAAACGCATCGGCATGACGGAGATGGGCTACTCCGCCCTCTTCCTCGCCATCGCGACGCTGGTTTTCACGGCCTGGAGGTAGATCCTATCTCACTGCCGTGAACATGCCAGATCCGAAATGGAGAGGGGGCTGCCCCTTCCCTGGTGGGGAAGGGGGGGTTAGATCTGCGGGCAAGCGTTGCCTCACTCCCTATCGTAGAGCAGCACCCCGGTCACCGAGACGACCGATTCGCTCGGGGCGGGGCACTGGTCGTAGGTTACCACCTCGCCGGACACTTGACCGAGAATACTCATCATAAGGTAGATGGGCGGGAGGCCGCACACCCTGTAGCGGTCCCGCTCCCTCACAAGCAGGTCCAGAAAGCCCTCGCCGTCACCTCGGGACACGGTCGTCAGCATCTCTGTGTCGAAGGCCGAGAGGTTGGCTTTCTCCGCCATCCCGATCGGACCTGGATCCCCGAAGGACGGGCCGACGTGGGCCAGATCCGCGGCCGCGATCACCAGCGTTCGGTCCCTGTTTGCGATCAGACGCAACGCCGAGGCTGCCCCTGCCCACCGCTCGTCGCCGGCCGGCCGGCCACGGCCTTCTGTAAATGGATGGAAGGACCCGCAGAGCACCGGCAGGATGCGCGCATCCCGCGATCCTACTAGATGGTGGAGCCAGATCGCCGCCAGCTCGATGGAGTGCTCGGCAGTGTGATTCAGCTCCGCGGCAAAGGCAGCTTTCTCCCCCATCGCCTCCGCGACGGCGTTCACGGCATCCACATCCGTCCTGAGCACGCCGAAGGGGGTCTGGAAGCTCTGCCTGGTCAGGGTAAGCTCGGCGGGACCGCCGGCGTGGTCGGTGCCAAGGATGATGAACAGGTCGCTCTCAGCCACGGCCTCCCGTGCTCTGTCCCAGACACGAGCGTACACCTCGGCGCCCCGTTCATAATCGATATGCGGACAGATCAGGCCTCGAAGCCGCCTGGAAGGGGATTGGCGCCCGTCACCGTCGTGTGCCGAAGCGAGGTAGCCATCCAGCATGGCCGCTAACTCGGCACGCCCTGCCGGATAGCTGCCGCCGGCGAGTGCCGGGGATCTAAAGGGCAGACCCCGATAGCTCTCTAAGGCCTTACGGTACGCGGCGTCGTACCGTTCGTTGTCCAGAAGCAGGGCACTATCCAACTGGGCAAGCGCGGCCTCCACGGTAGCCTCGTCCAGCCGGACGCCAGTCCACACCTCCAGGCCGGTGCGGATGCCGGCCACATCCCGGGTGCCGTCACACAAGGCGAGCATCGGCGCGAGCAGCCTCGGCACAACCACGGCCCGGGCGCCGAGAGCGAGACGGTCCTGCAGCAGCAGCGCGGGTTCGCCGCCGTGGTCGATCCACTGCGTCTGGACCAGCCTCAGCTTGGGGTAGTCGTTGTTCGATCGCTTCTCCATAGCACGAATTCTAGCACACGGCGTGGCCGTATCCCGCTGGCGGGTGGAATAGTTCCGGTCCTGTAGTACAATTGCCTGCATCCCACCATACTCGTGCCCTGAAAGGAGCGTCCTCATCTTATGACTAGTGAGACAACAGAGTCTTCCGCCAAAGGCTCGCGGCCTCTCGACGGGGTGCGCGTCATCGATCTCTCGACGGTGCTGGCGGGGCCCCACTGCGCTACCCTCCTCGGGGAGTTCGGGGCAGACGTCATCAAGGTGGAGCTACCGGGCGTTGGCGACTCCCTGCGCAAGTTCTGGCCTCAGTACCACGGAACGGGGCTGATCTGGAGGGTCGAGGGGCGCAACAAGCGGTGCATCACGCTCGACATGCGCAAGCCCAAGGGGCAGGAGGTCGCCAAGAGGCTGGTGGAGAAGTCCGACATCGTGGTCGAGAACTTCCGGCCGGGCACTCTGGAGAAATGGAACCTCGGCTACGAGCAGCTCAAGGCGATAAGCCCGGGCATCATCATGGTGCGCGTCTCCGGCTACGGACAGTTCGGCCCCTACAAGGATAAGCCTGGCTTTGGTCGGATCGCCGCCGCATATGGAGGGCTCAGCAACCTGGCCGGCTATCCGGACCGCCCTCCCGTGATCCCGGGCACCGCCTCGATCCCCGACTATCTGACCGGCGTTTACGGGGCGCTTGGAGCGATGATGGCGCTGCGGCACCGCGACGCAACCGGCCAGGGGCAGTACGTCGATATCGCACTGTACGAACCCGTGCTGCGCATCCTCGAAGAGGTACCGGCGGCCTTTCACAAGATGGGACTCGTTCGCGAGCGGCTGGGCACGGGCTCGATGAACGCCGTTCCCCACAACCACTACACCACCAAGGACACTCGATACGTGGCCATCGCCTGCACCAACGACACCATGTTCCGGCGTCTGGTCACGGCCATGGGACGGGCAGAACTGGCCGACGACCCACGCTTCAACAGTAACGCCCAGAGAGTGGCTCATAGGGCCGAGACCGACGCACTGGTGCAGGAGTGGGTGGGCAGCTATCCCGCAGCCGAGGTGATGGCGATCCTCGAGGAGAAGGAAGTCCCAAACTGCCTGGTATACAGCGTGGAGGACATGTTCGCCGACCCCCAGTACCAGGCTCGGGAGAACATCATCTCCGTCGAGGATCCGGTGGACGGGGAGATCAAGATGTGCTCGGTCGTGCCCAGGCTCTCCCTGACCCCGGGTAGGGTCGAATGGACCGGCCCCGAGCTGGGCGTTCACAACGACGAGGTCTATCGCGGTCTCCTTGGCTACTCCGAGGAGGAGCTGG
Organism: Chloroflexota bacterium; assembly: GCA_021788565.1. Next base: position 5,305 of record JAJYKO010000127.1, on the reverse strand, counting down.
CGCAGATGAAGACCGACGGAATCCTGTGAGCATGCGCAGACTACTTCTGTCCACGAACAATCCGGATAAGGCACGCGAGTTTCGGGAAATCCTCGCCGGACTGCCGCTCGAGGTCGTCACCCCGGCGTCCATCGGCCTCCAAATGGAGGTGGATGAGACGGGATCCACCTTCGCGGAGAACGCTGCCATCAAAGCCAGCGCATTCCACGAGGCTACGGGGCTCCTCTGCCTGTCCGATGATTCGGGTCTGGAGGTCGATGCCCTGGACGGCGCGCCGGGGGTGTACTCAGCGCGGTACATGGGTCTCCCCGATGGAGCGGAGAAGAATCGCTTCGTGTTGGAGCAACTCAAGGAAGTACCCTGGGAGAGCCGGGTCGGCCACTATGTGTGCGAGATCGCTATCGTCGATGAGGCCGGCAAGCTGCATCAGTGCCGCGGCGTGATGCAGGGCAAGATCGCGAAGGAGCCGAAGGGCGAAGGCGGATTCGGATTCGACCCGATATTCTACGTTCCGCGCTACCGGCGCACGGTGGCCCAAATGCCACTTGAGCTGAAGAACCGAATCAGCCACAGGGGCCGGGCAGGGAGAAAGGCGCGGGAGGTGATCGAGAAGCTGATCGGCCCGAGGCGAGAACCAGCCAGCGGTTAGCAGTTGGCAATCAGGCCATCGGGCGGACCGCTCGTCCGCCCTTAGCCCACAGCTAACTGCTAATCGCTAATTGCTAACTGCTAGTCGCTAGTTGCTACGGTGCCAGGATGGTTACGCGCCGTGCCTGCATCCCAAAGTTGAAGGCATCGTTTGGGTTGGGGAAGTAGACGTCGATCCAGTTACCTTTCACAGCTCCGCCCGTGTCAGCCACCACGAAGACGTCCTTGAAGCCGTCGATCTGGATCTTCGAGCCCAGCGGCACTACGCTGGGGTCCGCGGCCACGACTCCCCACTGGGTAAGAGCACCTGACGCGGTGCGCCCCGAAACACTGTACCCCGTGACCAGCGCAATGAAGCTCTGATTACCCCGCGGGCCGCCGCGGGAGCTGGGAGTCGCACTGCGTTCGGGTCCAGCCTCGGGCGCGGGGGTCTGATCGGCCGCGGGTTGCAGGTAGTTGCCGGCAGACCAGCCCTGGTTGCCGCTCGAGTCGTACCCACCCACGAGGTACCAGGGTACGTAGCCCTTCCATTTCGGGCCGTCCAGCACGTTGACCTCAGTGCCTTCCTGGAGGATAGCCTGGGTCTGGTAACCGTAGCCGGGGCCTTCGCGCACGCCCAGGCCATCCTGACCAACGCCAAAGACGACGGCCTGTGTGCCGGGCTGTATGGGGAGATCCGCCAGTGATAGAGTACCGCCAACCAGGGATGCAGCCAGTGCCAGGGAAGACAGGAGTAGGACCTTGCCCGCGGTCTTGAGAGAGCGCCTCATCGGTTTCTCCTACGGCCATGCGGCGAATTCCAAGTGACCATAACACAGAGCGAATCAAGATTGCAAGCCTCATTGCTGTAGTTCTACGCATGATATACGCGATTCTCCTCGACATTCCGGCCCTCACGCGCTAACATAGCGGCCTGCTGGGTGCCGAAGGGCACCCTCCTTGCGCCAACGCCCCGATCATTCACCGCATCAGGAGGCATTCGCGAGCCATGAAGTTGACCACCTTCGAGCACCAGGGAAAGCGCTCCATAGGCGCCCTGGTCGATAATCACGTCGTCGCCCTTTCAGCTGCCTTCACCGCTTTTCAGCGCTCTCGCCGGGGAGCCGCCGAGGCCGGGCAAAAGGAGTTGCCGAACGACATGCTGGAGTTCCTGGCGGCTGGGGAACCGGCGATGGAGGCCGCCAGGCAGGCCCTCGAGTTCGTCCAGGGAGAATTGTCCGAGGGGCGGGCGTCAGCCGGGTCCGCTGGTGCGCCGCTCACGCTCCCGCGAGCAGAGGTTCGGTTTCTAGCCCCTATTGCGCGTCCCGGAAAGCTCCTGTGCATCGGCCTCAACTACCGCGATCACGCGGCTGAGGTAAACATGAAGGTCCCGGCGCGCCCCATCCTCTTCGCTAAGTACGCCAACACGGTAATTGGGCCGGGGGCACCCGTGGTGCTTCCCGGGGTTAGCCACAAGGTCGACTTCGAGGCAGAACTCGCCGTGGTGATCGGCAAGCCCGCTAAGGGGGTACCGGAGGCCGATGCCCTGGAATACGTGGCCGGCTACGCGGCCTTCAACGATGTGTCGGCCCGCGACCTCCAGATCGAGCTCGGTGGCGGCCAGTGGGTGTGGGGTAAGACTATGGACACCTTCGCCCCCTTCGGCCCGACCCTGGTTACCAGGGACGAGATCGCGGATCCCGGCAGCCTCGACATATCTTTCCGGCTCAACGGCCAGACCATGCAGGACTCCAACACCCGCAACCTGATCTTCGGGGTTCCGACGCTGATCTCTTTCCTCAGCCAGGGCATGACCCTGGAGCCCGGCGACGTGATCGCGACCGGAACGCCCGCGGGCGTCGGTATGAACCGAGTACCTCCGGCATTCCTGAAGCCCGGAGACGTCATGGAAGTGGAGATCGAGAGGCTGGGAATTCTGGAAAACCCGGTAGTCGCGGAGGGATAGAGATAGCCGAGCGCGCGACTCCCCCAGGGCCCCGCCGAATCTGACCGGCGGGGCCCTTCTATGCCTCCGCTCCTCCGCCCTCTTATGAACGTTACCAAGCTGAAGCTGGCACAGCCGATGCTTAGATAGCGAACATCGCCTTGCCGGCACGATGACGCCATCGATGACGGAGTGGCATTGACCATGGAGGGCCATATATGCGCGCTATGCCGGTCTACACGATGGTGCTTTTCGTTGCGCTTACTCTGGCCGGTTGCGCGGGCACATCTGGCACGGCCGGCTCCCCGACCACCGGTACGAGTTCGTCCCCTTCGCCCGCTGTGGCAGGGGCCACGCCCATTCCGCCGCCAACCGTAGCCGCCACTCCCGGGTCTGCGCCCGGAGCGACGCCGACCTCGGGCGCCCCTCAGACGGCAGCCGACGGTCCGACTTCCGCCGCCATCAAAGTGGTCATACAGAAGGCCGACCAGGAGCAGCAGAACGCCTTCACGAAGAATGATCCGACTCTCATGAAGGACACCGCGACCACCTCATATTACAACCAGCTGGTCCAGATCAACAGCCAGATGGCCAGCGGAGGCGTCACCGCCATCAAGCTGATAGGCATCCAATGGGGAGCGATCACGCTCACGAATTCGACCTCCGCCCGCGCGACGGACTACGAGACGTGGCAGACCACTTACAACGATGGCACAACGGACCAGGCCAAGCAGTTGAACGTCTACACGCTGATCCAGCAGCACGGCGTCTGGCTGATCCAGACCGACAACCATCCGACCTCCACCACCGGCAGTTCGAGCGGCTCGCCCGCTTCAGGCCCATCTGGATCGACTCCGCCACCTTCACCCACTGTGACCGTTCCCCCACCTGTGAGCACCCCCGCTACCGGAGCTAGCACTTCGCGCAACTGGGCCGGCTACGCCGCTACGTCTGGCACCTTCACAGGGGTGACCGGCACCTGGAAGGTGCCCCGACTGCTGAGTGCGGGAAGCCTCGGCACCGACGCAACCTGGGTTGGGATCGGCGGAGTGAAGTCGCGGGATCTGATCCAGGCAGGCACCGAAGAAACAACTGTCCGCTCGGGCATCACGGAATGGGATGCGTGGATCGAGACTCTCCCACAGGCCTCCCGCCAGGTGCAGTTCGCGGTACACCCCGGCGACTCGGTTACCGTCTCGATCAACGAGCAGGCCACCAACCAGTGGCTGATCCGGTTCAACAACAACACGACCGGGGAGAGCTATCAGACGACCGTTAACTACACGTCGTCCCGATCTTCGGCGGAATGGATCGAGGAGGCCCCGAGCGCGGGAGGGCGGGGCGGGAGGATACTGCCGCTTAACAACTTCGGCTCGGTTCAGTTCAGCGGCGGATCGGCCGTAGAGAACGGCAAGACTCTGACTATCGCCCAGTCCGGTGCGCAGCCGATCAGATTGGCGGGTTCAGGCGGCACCGTTCTCGTGACACCCTCGGTCCTCACGCCCAATGGCAAGGGCTTCATGGTCACCCGGTCCGCTACGACCGCGGGGCCATAGCGTCTTGCGACTTGTGACCTGATACCGTGGAGCCTGGGTTGTCCCAACTCAGGCGGTGCCCCAATCGATCGCTGGCCGCGCGACGCCGTGCCCGCTCCCGTCAAGGGGACAACACCGGCTCCCGGATGATGGGTCACGAGTCCCAGACCACCATGGAGGTTGTGGGCCGCATCCCTGCTTCCCCACTGCTGGAGGCCCGCGAAAGCGGAACTCAGCCTTCTGCGACTGGATTGTGCGACCCCGCGGTGGGAGAATGAAAGCCACCTTGGCGTAGGAGTGTTGTTTATGGATCAAGGATTGAATTGGGAGTTGGCCCGGGCGCTGAATGGGCTGGCCGGGCACTTCCCGGTTGCGGATGCCCTGGCCGCTGTCGCGGCCAACGACCTGATTTTTCTGGTGCTTGCGAGCGTGGCCCTCTGGTGGTTCCTTACGATCGACAGCGACGCCGGCAAACGTGCGGCGCTCGCCGCTTTTGTGGCGGTAGTCTTCGGACAGGCCATCAATCTCACCATCGGACATTTCATCTTCGTACCACGTCCGTTCTTGGCCCACCATGTACTTCTGCTGGTGAATGCCGCCCACGATTCGTCGTTTCCCAGCGACCACGCCACCGCGGCGTTCACAGTGGCGACCACGGCCCTCCTGTGGAGGATGCCCGGGCGATGGCTATACCTTCTAGGAGCGGTGGTGATCGCGCTCGCCCGGGTCTATGTGGGTGCCCACTACCCAGCAGACGTCGTAGTCGGCGGCGCGCTTGGCGCACTCTGGGCAACGGCCGTATACAGGCTGGATAGTCGACTCCGCTACGTCTACGACATCCCGATCGGCCTCTACAGCCTCCTGGTCGGCCTCGTACGTCGCAGGTACACGGGGTGACATTGTCACGATAGACATATATCGAGGCTTCGGCAGATGGTCATGCCAGGCGAATAGACTACCCCGCACAACCGGCCGAAGCCTCGACCTCTATCAACAAAGATCCCTGAACCTGGGTGGCTACTGGCTATTGGAGACCTTGTCCCCGTTCTGTAGCTCGGACTGCCCCGCCACCACCACCTCCTGCCCCTTGGACAGGCCGCTAGTCACCTCCACCTCGTTCCCACTCGTCAATCCCGTCTTCACGCCCACGCTATGCGCCACGCCCCCGCTCACCACAAACACGCTGGTCTGCCCACCC
>JAJYKO010000126.1 GCA_021788565.1 Chloroflexota bacterium | reverse complement strand
AGCCGGCCTCATGCGCTTCATGACCGCCGCCCAGTTGGACTCCGGCGAGTTCCCCTACACGGTGAAGGGACAAGACGGCAGAACCGGCCGTACCCACTTCCAGTGCTTCCAGTACAACGCCTTCCAGTGCCTGGACTTGATGCGGTACCACGAGCTCACGGGGGATAGCGCCGCCATGCCCACCATTCAGCAGGTGCTGGGTTTCCTCAGCGGCGGCCTGGGTTCGAGCGGGCAAGCCCACTACCAGTGCGATAACAGGCACACCACGGTGACCTATCACACGGCTGTAATGGCCGCTGCCTTCGCGAAGGCAGCAGAGTTAGGGATCGACGGCTACCAGGGATCAGCCGACCGCGCGTACTTCTATGTCCTCGATCGCCAGCGGCGGGACGGGGGTTTCGAGCACTCACACGGGGACTACCGCGTACTGAGTGATCGGCGGTCCTACCCGAGGTATCTGTCGATGATCCTCTATCACATTCTGTCCGGGCCCTCCACCGGCAGCTTCGACGGTGCGGGAGCGGGAAAGGAGAAGGCGACACAGGGGTCGCTGGCAGAATGAACGTGCGCATCGGCGTCATCGCGTCAATGAAGAAGGGGTTAGAGCACTTCGTTTACCGGGAACTCAGCCTTCTCACGGCCGAAGGGTACCGGATAAGCCTCTTCCCCACGAAGTTCGGGAAAGGGCTCTACAACAGCCGCGAAGAGTGGGATCTCCGCCGCTGGAGTCCCGCGAAAGTGGCCCTGACGCAGCCCCTCTACTTCCTGCGCTCGCCGCTGAAGTACGCGCGGATGCTGCGGGAAGCACTCGCCACTGGAACGGTCGTGGACATGTTCCTCGCCTGGCACTTCGCCCGCGGCATGTCGGACGCGGACGTCATCTACGCGACCTTCGCGGACCACAAGCTGTACGTAGGCTACTACTGCAAGCAGATCCTGGGAAAGCCCCTGGCAGTGACGATCCACGCCTACGAGCTTTACAACAACCCGAGCCCGAATCTCTTCGTCAGGGCGCTGAATAGCTGCGACCAGATCGTCACCGTCACGGAGTACAACAAGCGATTGCTGGCCGACAAATACGGCATCAACCCATCCAGGGTCGAGGTGGTGCGGATCAACGTGGACCTGGAGGACTACCGGCCCGGCAAGAAGTTCGCCATCTTGATCGCCGCCTTCTTCGCCGAGCGCAAGGGGCACGAGGTGTTGTTCAGGGCTGTAAAGGAGCTGGGGCTAGACGACATCGAGGTATGGGTGGCGGGCGATGAGGGAACGGAGCTAGCCGTGGATGTGCGGGGCCTGGCAAGGGAGCTCGGGATCGAGCACCAGGTGGCTTTCTTTGGGAAGCAGGGGGGGAACGCCCTGAAGGCGCTCTACCGCTCCTGCGACCTTTTCTGCCTGCCGTGTCGGTTCGACAGCGCGGGCGTCGGGGAGGGATTCCCGACGGTGATCGCCGAAGCGATGGCCTTCGGCAAGCCGGTGGTCACGACTCGCCACGTCGAAATCCCCGCGGTGATCGACGAGATTCTGGCCGATGAGAACGACGCGCACGGTCTGGCGCAGGCAATCCTGCAGGCGTACCAGTCGTCTTCGCTTCGTGAGAGGCTGGGTGAGAAGAATCGCAAGATCGCGGAGGAGATGTTCTCGACGCGGAACGCCACCCACACCGGACAGCTCTTCAAGGCCCTGGCGGCCCAGCAGGGACTGCGAGGCGTGGCAGGCAGGCAGGAAACATCTTCGCCCACAATGCGCCCGGACGGCCCCGGTATCACGCGGGGCTGAGCAGGCAAAGGACGGTACTTATGTGCGGAATCTGTGGAGTATTTGAGTACAGGAGCAAGGAGCCCATTCCCGAGCGGCTTCTCGATCCAATGCTAGAGGTCATACGGCACCGCGGGCCGGACGACGACGGTAAGTACGTGGACGGCGAGCTGGCCCTGGGGATGCGCCGGCTCAGCATCATAGATCTGACCGGCGGCAAGCAACCCATCTTCAATGAAGATCGCAGCGTGGTCATCGTCTTCAATGGCGAGATATACAACTACGTTGAACTGGCGGAGCAGCTTCGCGGTCGCGGCCATCACCTGGAGACGGCCAGCGACACGGAGGTGATCGTCCACCTCTATGAGGAGTTCGGCGACGACTGCGTGCAACAGCTGCGGGGCATGTTCGCCTTCGCTATCTGGGACGTGAAGCGGCGCAGGCTACTGGTAGTCCGCGACCGGCTGGGGGTCAAACCGCTCTACTACTCGGCGGTTGGCGAGCGCCTGGTCTTCGGCTCTGAGATCAAGGCGATACTGCAGCATCCAGAGGTTCGCCCGTCTCTCGACCCGGAGGCCCTCAGCAATTTCCTGTCGCTCAAGTATGTCCCTTCCCCCCAGACGATGTTCAGGGGTATCGCGGCCCTTCCCCCCGGCCATTTGCTGACATGTGATGCCGATGGCGTCTCGGTTCGACAGTACTGGGACCTATCCTTCGCCGGAAACGAGCACAACCACCGCGGTGAGGAGAGCGCCGCCGAGGAACTCGAAGCGCTACTGAGGGAGTCGGTCCGGCTCGAGCTTAGGAGCGACGTGCCTTTCGGGGCGTTCCTGAGCGGCGGCGTCGACTCCAGCACCATCGTGGCGCTGATGAGCCAGTTCCTGAACGAGCCAGTTAAGACCTTCTCGGTAGGTTTCACGGGCGAAGGAGAGGCGTTCAGCGAGCTGCCCTACGCGCGGATGGTCGCCCAGCGGTACGAGACGGACCACCATGAGATCTTCGTTGGGCCTCAGGACTTCATTGACCTGGCATCGAAGGTAGTCTGGCACCTGGATCAGCCCATCGCCGACGAGGCAGACCTGCCCAACTACATGGTCTCCGAGCTGGCCTCTCGCCACGTGAAGATGGTGTTGACGGGCGAGGGCGGCGACGAGCTCTTCGCCGGATACGCTCGGTATGCCGGCGAGCAGTTCTCCACGCTGTTCCGTGGTATACCGGGTCCTATCAGGTCGCTGGCCCTGGCGACCAGCGCACGAGTTCCGGGGCTCGGGCGACAGAAGATCGCCCTGTACGCGCTCTCGCAGACCGACGAGGCGGTACGGCTGACCAACTGGTTCCCGCTGTTCAACCGGGACATGAAGTCGGCCCTTCTGTCCAACGAACTCAAGATGGCACTCGACGGAAGCTCGACCGACCAGGTGTTCGCGAGGCAGCTCGCGCGAACCGACGCCACAGACCCGCTGAGCCGGATGCTGTATGTGGACACGAAGTTGTGGCTGCCCGACGACCTGCTGGCCCGCGGGGACAAGACCAGCATGGCGGCTTCCCTCGAAGCGCGCGTGCCCCTTCTCGACCATAAGCTGGTCGAATTCGCCGCGAGCCTTCCTTCTCACATGAAGCTACACGGGCTGGCGCGGAAATACCTGCTGAAAAAGGTGAGCCGGAAGCTGCTACCGGCCCCAATCATCGACCGGAAGAAGAAGGGGTTTCCCGTACCGACGTCCCTGTGGTTCCGGAAGGAAGCCCGCTCATTCCTGCGCGACCAGCTGTCTCCGGATCGCGTTCGGCAGCGTGGGCTCTTCAACCCGGACTACGTAGAGCAGCTGATCGAGAAACACGAGTCGGGCTTCGTCAACGGTGGGAACCTGCTGTGGGGTCTCCTGAGCGTGGAGTTATGGCACCAGCTCTACATAGATGCGGGTGCACGCATCGAAAGCCAGTACGAACCGGCGGCATGAGTCCGCCCGGGAGGTAGCAATGAAAGTGACTGTGCCCGGGCTGAGAGTGGCAATAGCCAACAGCAGCGATTCGTTCCGCGACCTGAGACGTCGAGTGAAGGCGGATCAAATCCTGATCGATCTAGTTGGCATCACCAAGGTTGGGGCGAAGAGGGGATTGAGCGTGAAAAAGCGGCGCAATACCAGGGTCTTGATGCTGCTCGAAAACAGTCATTATCCACAGGACCCACGGGTGCGTCGCGAGTCCAAGGATTTGCTCGCCGCGGGGTACCAGGTGTCCGTTATATGCCCCGCCAACCCGGGGCAACCCCGAAGAGAAATCGTGGAGGGTGTCCGCGTCTACCGCTACCCGGTGCCCTGGGTCCTGAACGGCCCTATGGGCTACCTCTGGGAATACAGCTACTCGATGGCAGCGACGCTTCTAACCTCACTCGCGGTGTTCTGGCGAGAGGGTTTCGACATCATACACGCCGCGAATCCCCCCGACACTTTCGCTCTGATCGCCGCGCCTTTCAGGCTGCTCGGCAAGCGGTTTGTGTACGACCACCACGACCTGGCTCCCGAAATGTATTTGGCCCGGTTCAGTGGCAAGGGGAATCGCTTCCTGCACTGGATGCTGGTGGCCCTCGAGAAGCTGTCCTACCGGCTGGCCGACCACGTCATCGTGACCAACGAGTCGTACAGGCTCCATTCGCTGAGGCGAGGAGTTGGAGACGAAAAGATCACCATCGTGCGAAACGGTCCTGACCTGGACAGGCTGAGCCGCACTGAGCCGAACCAGGACTTGCGAAAGATGAGTCCCATGATTGTCGGCTACATGGGAGTGACGGGGTTCCAGGACGGAGTCGATTGCCTTCTGAGGGCAATCCATCGCCTGGTACACGAACTGGGCCGGCCAGACTTCCTCTGCGCTGTGGTGGGTGACGGAGACGCCCTTCCCGCCCTTCGCTCCCTTGCGCAACAACTGCGCATCACCGAGCACGTTCTGTTCACAGGGTGGGTGCAACTAAAGGAGGTTGGACAGTACATCAACGCCATGGACATCTGTGTAGCCCCGGAGCCGTCCAATCTCTACAACGACCAATCCACGGCAATCAAGATTATGGAATACATGGCTGCGGGCAAGCCTATAGTGGCCTTCGACCTACCCGAGCACCGCTATAGCGCGCAGGGGGCAGCTATCTACGCACGACCAAACGACGAATTGGAGCTAGCCAGGGCAATCGCTCTGTTGATGGACGACCCGGCTCGCAGGGAGGCCATGGGCTCCCTCGGGCGCCGCCGCGTCGAGACAGAGTTGGCATGGCAATACTCGACGCCCTACCTGTTGGACGCCTACGAGAGGGTCGAGGGCAAGCCGAAACAGGGCGCAGTCGAGAAGGCGCGACGCCAGCTAGCCGTCGGTTCTGACCGCAGGAAGTAGCAGGTAGGTTTACATGATGATGAACTACATGACAGCGGGCGAGCCAATGGTGGGCTTCCAGAAGCGCGACGAGCAGTGCTAGCTCGTCGCGAGCCCCGGGAGCCATGGTCGCCCGCACGAGAGGACAAAGCGGCATGACTCGCACCAACACGCAACTCCAGCCAGAGAAGATTCGTCTCGAGGGCGCTCTCCGGAGGCCCCCTGATTATCGGGTTCACTTCTCCACGGCAACAGTGGACCCAGAGTGGGACTCCTTTGTCGCGTCAGTCCCCGGGGGGCGCCACACCCAATCCAGCTTGTGGGGTCAAGCAAAGGCATTGGTCGGCTGGAAGGCAGCTCGAATGATCGTGTCCGATGGGAACAGCATAGTGGGGGGCGCCCAAATGCTGCTCAGGCGGCTACCGGCGGGAGGCCGAGCCGTCTACATTCCGCGAGGACCAGTTCTCGCCGGGGATGACTCGCCATTGACCGAGTTGCTGGTATCGGAGCTGCTACGTTTTGCATCGGCGGAAGGTGCCCAATACCTGGCCGTACGCCTGCCCGCGCATTACGACTCCCTGGAAGACCAGCTGGATCGCTCGGGTTTTCGGCCAAGCCTCATCGACGTAGACGTGGAGCCGCTCGCAACCGTACTCGTCGATCTCACTCTCGATCCCGACAAAATCCTGGCGAGGATGACATCTAAGACGCGCTACAACATTCGCCTCGGGCTACGTAAGGGAGTAGTGGTGCGGGAGGGATGCGAAACAGATCTCGCCTCGTTCTACGACCTCCTGCTGAGCACCAGTCGGAGGCAAGCGTTCTCTACCAACTCGCTCGATTACTACGTAGGGGTGTGGCGTGCCTTCAACCCGGGAAGTCACATCAAGCTCTTTCTGGCAGAAGTGGACGGAGAGGCAGTATCGGCCCTTGTCGCGATCCCTTTCGGCGACCGAGTGGTCTATTGGAGGGGAGCCTGGTCCGGCCGCTACGGCGACCTTCATCCGAACGAGGTCATGCAGTGGACGGCGATGATGTGGGCGAAATCCCATAACTATCGCTACTACGACCTCGAGGGCATCGATCAGAAAATTGGTGAAGCGATTGCTCGAGGCGAGCAGCCCAATGGCCGGACTCATCCGCTGACCTCCTACAAATTGGGGTTCGGCGGTCAGGTAGTGCTCCTCCCGCACCTCTACGACTACGTTCCCAACCCGCTGCTACGCCGCGGCTACCACATTCTGTTCTCGAAGATAGCCAATCAGCCGATTGTAACCAGAGCCGTGAGTGCCGCGCGGGGGCTGCAGCATTAGGTAGAGAAGCGCGTGAAAGCACAGGTACCGCGGGAGACGAAGCTGCCGGCGGTTTCAAGGGAGTAATTGTGTTGGCCTCTAATCCAATGGTGAGCGTTCAACCCGAGACACTGCGGGTGATCGAGGTGGACCCTCAAACCGATATACGGTGGGAGCAGTTTGTGGCCGGCCAGGAGGGTGCGCTGATTTACCACCACCCGGCGTGGCTACTGACCCTGGAGCGGACGTTCGGGCACAAACCCATGAGCCTGGCCTGCATCGATGATCGGGACGGCTTCCGAGGTGTGCTGCCGCTGTTTCGCCGTCGCGGCCTCTTCACAGGTGGCAGGTTGGAATCCCTGCCGCACACCCCGGACGCGGGCCCCCTGGCCGTCGACCGCGCGGCGACCGCGGTATTGCTTCAAGCCGCCACCCAGTTGAGCAGGAGCGGATCGAATGGAGCCCTCCGAATCAAAACCGCTTCCGAAGGGTTGGCCGAGTTGGTGGACGGCATGACGTCTGAGCCCTGGGAGATGGCATACAGGCTCGAATTGCCCGATCCATCCGAGGAACTGCGGTTCGGCAACTCGCGCAATCACGCTCGAATCAGATGGGCTATCAACAAGGCACAGAAGCTGGGGGTGCGAGTCCGAGCTGCCGAAAGCGAAGCCGAATTGAGGAACTGGCACCGCCTGTACGTGGACACCATGCGATTTCATGGTGCGCCCCCGAGACCTTACAGGTTCTTCAAGACCGCCTGGCAGCTGTTGCATCCCCTGGGGCTGATGCGCCTTCTGCTGGCAGAGCAACATGAGGCAGGCAGAAGGCAGTTGCTAGCAGGCTCCATCTTTCTGACGTTTGGCGATACCGTGGTCTACGCCTTCAATGGCCGCCGTAGAGACGCCCTCTCCCTGCGGCCGAACGATGCCATCCAGTGGCAGTCCATACACGATGCCTGGAGCGAGGGTTTCCATTACTACGATTTCGGTGAAGTGGTAAGAGACAACCTCGGATTGGCCGAGTTTAAGGGCAAGTGGGGCGCCGAACCGGCGACGCTGTACCGCTACAGCTACCCCGGTTCCTCACCGACGGAATCTCGGCTGCTCGACGAAGATGGAATAGTCCCCCGGCTCGCGGGTACGATCTGGAGACGGCTGCCCTCACAGGCAACCGCCCTCCTGGGCGACATCATGTTCAGCCACTTCTAGGGAATAGGATCAATGGTTAGCGCTACTACAACAAAGACACGCGTAGACAGCGGCAGGACGGCGAGCACGAGGTCGTCACGACGGCTGATAGCAGTGCTGGGAGGTACCACAAAGCCTGAGGACGTAGGGGTGGCGCTTCGTCATCTGATCACCCCTTCCTCTCTGGTTCACGGACCTTCGATCCAGGAGTACGAGAGGGCGTTCGCGCGGCAGCTAGGAGTTGGCCACGCCTTGAGCTTCTCGGCGGGAAGAGTCGCCCTGTACGGCATTCTGCGAGAACTGGACATCGGGGACGGCGACGAAGTGCTTCTCCAGGTGCCCACCCACATAGTCGTGCCCAACGCCATACGGTACGTGGGAGCCAAACCCGTGTACGTAGATTGCCGTCTGGACAGCTTCAACATGGATCTCGATCAGGCTGAGCGGCTGATCACGCCCAGAACAAGGGCCATCCTCCTGCAGCACACCTTCGGCAATCCGGCGGACCTCCGCGGTGCACAGGCGCTGGCGCAGAAGCACGGCCTGGAGCTGATAGAGGACTGCGTTCATGCCCTCGGGGCAACCTACGAAGGACGACAGGTCGGCAGCCTTGGCAGGGCCGCATTCTTCAGCACTGAAGAGACCAAGACCATCTCGAGCACCATGGGCGGGATGGCGGCCACAGGTGATTCGGATCTCGCTGCGCGTCTCCGGGCCTTCCAGGATGAATGCCGCTGGCCTTCCAGGTCGAAAACTGCTCGCTACGTCTCGAAACTGTTGCTCTATCACTTCCTCATGCAGCCCAGCATCCACAGGTACCCGAGATATATATACGAATCCATCGGAAAGCGAAACCCGATGCCCCGGGCGACGGCGGAAGAAGAGATGCGCGGGGAGCGACCGCCGGACTACGAGCAGAGGCTGGCCAACGCCCAGGCGGCGCTCGCCCTGGGCCAGCTGCGCAGGCTCCAAGCCAACCTGGCCCACCGCCATGCCATCACCGAGATGTATATCGCCATTCTCTCCGATGCAGGTGTCGATACCGTCAGATCACTACCCGAGGCCAATCCGGCCTTCGTCCGCTATCCCGTCTGGGTGGAGGACAGGGCGCAGGTGCTTCGGGCGGAGGCACCCCGCGCCCTACTGGGTACCTGGTTCACCTCCGTCCTGGAGGAGTCCACATCCCCAGCCTACGCGGGCTACCAGCCCGGGTCGTGTCCCAGGGCTGAGGCAGCGGCGCAGCACCTGGTCAACTTGCCGACGCATCTCCGCGTGACCGAGCAGGACGCAGAAGTGATCGCCCGGTCGATCGCGAACTCAATCCCGACTGCGAGGAAAAGCAGATGAGCTTACCAATAACGAACCCCGGGGCCCGGGCCCTCCATCTGGTGGACTCTACGGCGGCCCAGCAAAACATGGTAGAGGTGGATCCCCTCAGGGATCCTGTGTGGCAGCGGCTACTCGATCGGACGGATAGCAGTGTGTTCCACTCCCCCGCCTGGATGTCAGTGCTAGGGGAAACGTACGGCTTCAAGCCCACCGCGCTGGTGAGCCTCGATAGCTCCGGAGAACCGGTAGCGGGGATTCCGTTTGTCCGAGTGGAGGACCTGATCGGCGAGCGGATAGTCAGCTTACCTTTCTCGGACTACTGTGACCCGCTCGTGGGCGACCAGGAGAAGTGGAACCGGCTTGCCAGCCAACTGGTCGATGAGGAGCACCCGGTCGTATTGAAGTGCCTTCACAACCCCATTCCGCTGGCCGACGGCCGTTTTACACAGGTTAACAGGGCCAAGTGGCATGGAGTCGACCTTCGCTCAGACCTGGAAACGATCTGGAAAGGGATCAACGAGGCAGCCCGAAGGGCGATCAGAAAGGCTGAGAAGGACGGCGTCGCCGTGAGCATCGCCGAAGACGAGGAGACTGTACGGGCATTCTTCGACATGCATTTCAGGTCGCGGAAGTACAAGTATCATCTGCTGGCCCAGCCGTATGAGTTCTTCCAGAACATCTGGCGCCTCATCCTCGAGCGCGGTAATGGTGCCCTAATGGTCGCCACCTACGAGGGAGAGGTAATCGCGGGGACCCTCTACCTGGAGTGGCAGGACAAGCTGTTCTACAAGTTCAACGCCTCGGTCCCCGCCCACCTGAGCCATCGGCCGAATGACCTTCTGGTGTGGAAAGGCATCCAGCACGCCAAGGAAAAAGGCTTGAGCTACCTCGACTTTGGCCTGAGCGACTGGGATCAGGACGCCCTGTTGCAGTACAAGCGCAAGTTCGCCACGGAAGAGAAGACCATAACCATCCTCAGACACTCCCCCTCGCAAGAATCCTCAAAGCAGGAGAAGGAGGGCCGAGCCCTCATGT
>JAJYKO010000125.1 GCA_021788565.1 Chloroflexota bacterium | reverse complement strand
TGCACTAGTTGCCGATTAGCGGCAAGGAACGTACCAAGTTACCGCTAGAATGAAACGCTTCCCGCCAGCACTTGCGGCCGTTGGGGCGAGCTCATTCATATTGAACTCCTGTTGCCCGAGGGCTTACCGTGCGGATAGGCGCCGTTGACAGCCCTCGCCAATACCCTTCCGATACACCTCCTTACGACAAGAATGGCCGGCCTGCCCAGATCGCCGATTCCGCTCAGGATCCAGCCAGCTCAGAGCCCCCCTCTCTCTGTGTGATGAGGCAGACGTTGCGTGCCTCGGGTCCCCACGCGCGCAAAACGATGGGCACACCCCGTGAAGAATGCGGGCAAGCGCACCGAGAGCACCTGAAGAAATACTGAGGAAAAGCTGAGGGAACACTGATGTCAGACGAGGCGAGTGGGAGACCGGGCGAGCGGGTCGGGAATTACGGGACAGGATTTACTGGTGCGTCCGGCAGGTTCACGGCATCCTGTAGCCGCGGGCTTTACGCCCGCGCGTGGCCTCGTTGGTTCGCGAACGTCTGCCCCACGAGGACGCGCAGCCTAAAGGCTGCGGCTACAAACGTGATGGCGATTCGCCGGATGCACCACTTACAGGGTAGGTAAGGATAGACAGGATAGTAAGTAAATATCGGGTACCATCCTGCCTATCCTTCTACATCCCGTCTATCTTGTTCTGGCCCTCTCCCGATCTCAGAAACTAAACCAAAGCCAAGGTGAAACCCGCGGGGTCTCTGGATCGTGGCCCTGTACTGATGCTCCTTGATCCCCAGAGACCAGAGACCCCGCGGGTTTGGTCGCCGCTTTACTTTAGGCGCTTTCGTAGAGGCGGGTCAGCACGAACTCGCGGTGGCCGAGGGCTTCGGCCGCGGTCAGCCGACCGTTGCAGGTCCGCATCATGACTTCCAGGAGCCGATCACCCATCTGATCCAGGGTTGCCTCCCGCTGCAACAGCCCGGACGCATCGAGGTCGATGTGCTCATTCATGGTGCGAACGGTCCGGGGATTTGCGCTGAGCTTGATCACCGGCAGGATGGGGTTGCCGATGATGTTGCCCTGGCCGGTGGGGAAGAAGTGGACCACGAACCCGGCCGCGGCGACCAGGGTGACCATCTCGGCAGCGGCGGAGCTGGAGTCCATGAACCACAGCCCCTTTCCCGTCGGGGTCTCGGCCTTGTCCAGCACGCCTATGATCTTGCACTTCTTGCCGATCTTCTGGATGTTGCCCAGGGCCTTCTCCTCGATGGTAGTCAGCCCCCCGGCGATATTGCCCTTGGTTGGCTGAGAGTCCAGCAAGTCGTCGGTCTTGTGGGCCAGGATGAGGTCGTTGTACCTGTTCCACATCTTCATGAACTGCTCGCCGATCTCAGGGGTAGCGCAGCGGTCCCGCACGATCAGCTCGCCGCCGGTGATCTCGGTCGTCTCACCGAATATCAGCGTCGCGCCCATGGCCTCCAGCTTGTCAAAGGCGTTGCCCACCGTCGGGTTGGAGCCGCTGCCCGACGTGGTGTCGGACTCGCCGCACTTGCACGAGACCCACAGCTCATCCACGGAGCATTCCGTCTTCTGAAGCTCAGTGGCGTACTGGACGAACTCCTTGGCCTTGCGGGACGCCCTGGCTATGGTGTCGATGTCCCCGTGCAGCTCGATGCCGAAGCCCGCTACTGGCTTTCCGGTCTTGGCGATACCGTCAACGATCTTCTGGGTCCAACTCTCCTCGATGCCGATCACCACCACCGCTGCGACGTTGGGGTTCGAGCCCGCGCCGATGAGCGTGCGGAAGTGCAGGTCGAGGTCCGCACCGAACTGCAGGCGGCCGTAGGGGTGGGGGATGGCCATCGTGCCCTTAACGTTGTTTGCGACTGCCTCGCAGGCGGCATTGGAGAGATCATCCAGCGGAAGGATGATGACGTGGTTGCGGATGCCGACGCGCCCGTTATCCCTTCTATATCCGAGGAACTTCGTATCCATCCCTTACCACCTCTTCGTCTTGATATTGTGGACGTGGGCGTGCTCGCCGGCCTTGATGGGAGCCACCGCTCGGCCGATATCGTGGCCGTACTTGATGACGGTCGCGCCGTTCGGTATGTCCACGAGTGCCAACTTGTGGCCGATTGGGATGTCCTGGAGGGCCTTCGCCTTGACCATCTTGTCCTGATCCATCACCCAGCCCTCTAGATCTTGGCCAGCCTTGACCCCCTCGACTACCACGACGCCGACGGAGTCATTCTCATCGTGGACCACATAGTGAATCACCTCGTTCCCTCCTATTCCAATTGGATGTATCGAGATTACAGTATTATTGTTCCAGGCCGTACTCGATGGCAACCCTGGAGCCGCTCCCGGCGGAGGCCAGAATGGCGTCGCAGATCACGGCGGCCCTGTATCCATCCTCGAAAGTGGCTCCGTACGGCGCGACCTCTCCATTGCCGGCAATGGCCTCCAGCAGGTGGGCCGTCTCGTGGACGAAGGTCTGGTCCCAGCCCAGAGGATGCCTGGGCCACCATCGGGCGGCAAAGGGGTGGTTGGCGCTATTCACCTGAATGGCGCGATAGCCGGCGAGCCCCGATCTCTCGTCCTCCCTCAGGAAGAGCTGCAGTTCGTTCAACTTCTCCAGGTTGAACTGGATGCTCCCCTCGGCGCCGTTGATCTCGAATTCCATTCGGTTCTGGCTCCCAGGGCACATCTTGGAGCCCTCCAGCATGCCGGTCGCGCCGTTGGCGAAAATGAGCATCGCCTGGAAGGCATCGTCGGTGGTCACCTGGGCCGATCGGGACGTGTCGCTCGCCAGAGGCCGCTCCGTGATGAAGGTAGCGGTGGACCCGGTGACGGCGACGGGCTCTCCCACCAGGAAACGGGCCAGATCTACGATGTGCGAACCGAGATCGCCGAGTGCTCCGGAGCCGGCCATCTCGCGATCCATCCTCCACGCCAGGGGCAAGGTGGGATCCACGAAGGCAGGGTTCTGGTAACGGGCGCGGAAGTGGTAGATTCGCCCCAGCCTTCCCTCGTCGATGACCTGTCTAGCAAGCCGAATGGCAGGTACAAAGCGATAGTTGAAACCGCACATATGCTTGACTCCGGCGGCCCGAACAGCTTCTAGCATCAGCCTGGCTTCCGCCGCGTTGCGTCCCAGCGGCTTCTCGCACAGGACGTGTTTGCCGGCCCTCGCGGCGGCGATGCAAGGTTCAGCATGCAGGTAGTTGGGGGCGGTGTCGTCGAACAAGCCGATTCGCTCGTCGGCGACCAACTCCTCCCAAACTCGGTACCACCTGCCGTAGCCGAATCTCCTGGCGAAGTCCGCCACCTTCTCCTCAGACCGGCCAGCCACCGCCACCAACTGGGGCTCGATGGGCAGCGGCGAGAAGAACTGGGGCAGGCGGCGGAAAGCGGCGCTGTGGGCGCGCCCCATCGCGCCATAACCGAGGACCCCTATCCCCAGGGTGTTGCCGGCTTCATCCGGACGTGCGCTGGCGGTCTCCATCTGCTTTCCTCATAGGTCTGACTCTCAGATAGCCCGCAATAGCTCACGGGTGTGCTTCAAAGCCTGGACGGCCGCCTCATGATCCGAGGGCAGCCGAAGGATTTCCATGCTGAGGAAGCCATCATAGCCTGTTGCCCGCAATTGAGAAACCACCGACCGCAGGTCCGTGTGCCCGAAGCCTGGAGCTCGTCGGTTGCTGTCCGCAAGGTGTATATTCAGCACTCGTCCCCTCGCGGCAGCTATGGCGGCCTCAATGGAAGCCTCTTCGATGTTCATGTGGAAGCTATCCAGCAGCAGCCCCAGGTTCGGCATTCGCAGCTCGTCCACGAACTCGAGAGCTTCCGCGACCGTATTGATGAAGTTGGTCTCGTAGCGGTTGATCGGCTCGATTCCCAATTTCACGCCGAGGGGCCGCGCGAACTCTGCGCAGGCGCGTATGCAGTCCAAGATCCAGCCGTGCTGCTTCTTCCTAAGGTCCGGATCGTCGGCGACGTTGCCGCGCATGCCCCCCACGTTAAGGGACGTATTGAACTCGGCGGCAAGCCTGATGGCGTCCAGGGACCGCTCGACCGCCAGCTGGCGAATCTCCGCCTCGGGGTGGCTGAAGGTCCACCCATAGCGGTAGGAGGCGAGCCCGGGACCGATAGCGCTGACCGCTAGACCCTGGGAGCGTACGGCATCGGCGATCTTCTGGACGCCGGTTTCTCGCGGGTTCAGGACGAACAGTTCCACGGCATCGTACCCGACCGCCTTTGCCTGCTCTATCCCCTGCACCAGATCGCCCACGAAGAGAAACGGAGAGAAGGCGCCGGGCTTATCCGCCACAGAAGCACTGATCTTCATGTTTTCTCTTCACCTCCTTACTTCTTCGATACCCATACCTCAGCCTGCGGTTCAATCTGCTTAACCCAACAGGCGGAGCATTCCCTTGTGTCAGGTCTAGTATCATGAACTTCCGACCTTCGCATGAAATCGGCGCCAGAGGTTGTGCCCAACCAGCTGCTCCAGGGCCTCGCCGACGCAATAATCCGTTGGGTGTTAATGCGCATGGGACACCGAAATCACCGTGGCAGAGTCTTCAGCTCATGACGAGGCCGCCAGTCACGTCCAACACAACCCCGGTCAAATAGTCGGCGGCCTCTGAGCAGAGGAACAGAGCCGCCTTGGCCACATCCTCGGGTGTGCCAAGACGGCCAGCGGGGATCTGTCTCAGGAAATCGGCTTTGGTCTCCGGGGACCAGGAGTTGGTCATCTCCGTTTCGATGATGCCAGGAGCGATGCCGTTGACCTGAATGTTGTAGTTCCCCAGGTGCATAGCCATTGACCGGGTCGCTCCTATCACCCCGGCTTTAGATGCGGTGTAGTTTACGGCGGCAGCGCGACCCCCAGTCCGCCCGGCCATGGACGCAATGTTGAGGATTTTCCCGCCGCCCTGCTTCTTCATTATTGGGAGTGCCGCCTGCGTGCAGAGAAAGACGCTCTTCAGGTTGACGTCTAGCACCCGGTCCCACTCCTCCTCGGTCACGTTCTCAAAGGTTGCGCTGGCGCCGATGCCAGCGTTGTTTACCAGGACATCCAGCCTTCCCCAATGGGCCATCACTTGTTCCACCATATCGTGAACCGCAAGGGCTGAGGATACATCGACCTCCAGCGCTATTCCCTCTACCGACCTGTCGGATAGGGTTCGCATTGCATCCTCGGCCAATTCCTTACGGACATCGGCTATAGCTACCTTGGCCCCGGCTCTTCCGAACTGCCGTGCGATACTGAAGCCGATACCCCGTCCGCCCCCGGTCACTATCG
Source organism: Chloroflexota bacterium (assembly GCA_021788565.1). The sequence goes on along the minus strand of JAJYKO010000125.1, from coordinate 4,674 downwards.
CAACGCGATCTTTCAGCAGATACTCCTCCAGCAACAACCGTTACTCCTCTCAGTAGTGTGATGTCCACCCGAGCCGAGAACTAACTGCTAGCGTTGCTTCATGGCTATCACGCGCCGCGCTGCCGCAGCGATGTCCGTGGAAAGCAATCCGTAGCGCTGCAGAAGCCAGGGCAATTCGCCTGTGGCGCCGAACGTGTCTTTGGTGCCCAGGCGAACCATCGGAGTGGGGCAAGCCTCTGCCAGCAACTCGGCCACTGCTCCCCCAAGCCCCCCGTTGATGGAGTGATTCTCCACAGTGACCACTGCACCTGTCTTCTTTGCTGCCGCGACGATGGCCTCGGCGCCTAGCGGCTTTAGAGTGGAGGCGTTGAGGACCAGAGCAGAAATGCCCTCGGTGCTCAAGACCTCGGCTGCTTCGAGGGCATACTGTGCCATGATTCCGCTGGTTACGAAGGTGACGTCGTTCCCATCCCGGAGCGAGCGCACGGTGCCGAGCCTGAACTGGTATGGATCCTCACTCAGCCGCTCTGGAAGGACCTTGGGCAGGCGAAGATAGACGGGGCCCTCATATGCGGCGATGACTGGAACTAGCTGGCGTAACTCGTGGGCGTCGGACGGCTCCACGATGACCATATTCGGGATCGCGCGGACGATGGCCACGTCCTCTAGAGACTGATGAGTAGCTCCATTCAGGGCAGCCGTGAGGCCGGCCTGCGCGGCAACGATCTTAACATTGGCACGGTTAAAGGCGACCGAGATGGCTAGCTGGTCACATACGCGCCGCGAGGCGAACACCGCGAAAGTGTGGGTGAAGGGTACCTTGCCACTGAGGGCAAGCCCTGTGGCAAAGCCAACCATGTTTTGCTCGGCCACACCGACCTGAAAGGCCCTGTCCGGGAACTCATGGGCAAAGGCTTCCCAACCCACACTGCGCATCAAGTCGGCGTCGATGGTCACGACCCGCTCGTCGTTCCGTGCCAACTGGATTAGTGCTTCACCGTAGATCGGTTGCGTCGTGATGGCTGCCGGCATCAAGCGTTCCCCCCTTCTAGCACTTCAGCCAGCGCCCTGCCAGCCTCCTCCGCGGATAGCGAGTGATGGTGCCACTCTTTTTTGCTTTCCATGAAAGACACGCCCCGACCTTTTACTGTGCGCGCGATCACTAGAACGGGCTTGTTGCCGGATTTCGGGGGTTCGCGCAGCACCGGCAGCAACTGGCCTATGGAATGCCCATCCACCTCGCGTGTTTCCCAGCCAAAGGCCTGCCACTTGTCAACCAGAGGCTCGAGAGGCATGACCTCGTCTTGCGTATCAGTCCATCCATCCAGTTGCAGCCCGTTTCTATCCACGATGGCCATCAAGTTGCCCAGCTTATATTTGGGAGCTGCCATCGCAGCTTCCCATACCTGGCCACTGTCGAGTTCTCCATCGCCGAGCAGCGCATACACCCGGTAATTCTTGCTGTCGAGCTTCGCGGCTGCGGCCATACCGGAGGCGACGGACAACCCTTGTCCAAGGCAGCCAGCGGAGAGTTCCACCCCCGGGCACTTGAAGCGGTCCACATGTTTTGTCAATCTACCACCCGGCTGGTCCAATTCGTTTAGCCACTCCTTGGGGAAAAAGCCTCTCTCCGCCAGCACAGGATAGAGAGCCGGGCCAACGTGCGCTTTTGATGCAACGAAACGATCTCTGTCCGGCCAGATGGGGTTCTTCGGATCCAGGTTGAGAACGCCGAAGTAGAGGCAAGTCAGAATCTCCACGGCAGAGAGGGACCCGCCAAGATGGCCGCTGCCAATTGTGGCCATCATCTGGATGCTTCGGGCTCTCATCTGTCTTGAGAGATCCTCCAAAGCTCTCTCGTCGGTATGGGTCGGAGCTATCACTGTTGCCTCCTCATGGGTACGAATCTGAGTCAGTTTTCAGTAGCCGCCACTGCCGTAGGCTGACTTGGGTTCATCCAGTCTGATGATCGAACTATCTACAGTTCGTCGGCGCCATGCCCCGTAGCGGTAGAGGTCTGCGCGGTAGGCGTGGTAGGCGATTTCGCTAGGAACTTCCTCGGACGTGTAGGTGACGCGCTCGACCGTCAGCACAGGAGAGTGCTTCGGGATGCCAAGCAGTTCGGCCTCTCGCGCGGTGGCGGCAGCGGCGCCGATGGTCTCGCGGGCGGCCACCAGGATGATATGGTACTTTTCCTCGAGCAATGGGTAATACGCAGCCGCCTCAAGGTCTTCGCCTAGGAGGAGGGCGCCGATATGCTTGCGCAAATAGGTGGTTTCCACGCAAACGGGCTGGGAGTTGGCGTAGCGAACGCGGACGATCTTGGACACCTCGGTGCCCGGAGGGAGAAGTATCTGGGCTGCTACCTCGTCTGGCGCGGACACGAATCCCGCCTCGATCAGCTTACCTCCAGGCTCGAAGCCCATGGACCGGGCCATTTGGGAGAAACCAAGAAGTTCGGACAGTTCCTCCCTGATGTGCCGCGGAGCCACGAAGGTCCCCTTGGCGACCTTTCGGTATACGAGCCCCTCGTTGACCAGCGATTGCAGCGCCTGGCGTACAGTGCTGCCACTGACATTGAACTGCTCTTTGAGCTCCTTTTCAGTCGGCAAGCGATCACCGGGGTTGAGCGAATGAACCTTCTCCCGTAATACTCGCTCTAACTGAACGTGGAGAGGGACGCGGCTAGTGCTGTCGATCATGAGGCGGTTGCCGAAAACAAGTGTTGCTCCACAGGGAGGTATTATCGTAATATTCGTAGCAACGCGCTGCCATCGTATTACTTCGTGGAGGTGTCGTCAAGGGCTTCGTACCCGTTCGCTCGCTCGCCGGGGTCTTCTCAGAGTTCTCGCTGATCTCAGGTTCGCCAGAGGCGAGGTCTGCCGTTTGGGTCAGCACCCTCATGGAGCAGGCGGGGCCTATGGGCGACCCCTGCCGGTCTTACGAGATTCGTCGGAACTCCATAAGGGCATGGGGAGGCAGAAGTCGACAATATAGGGGTGTCGAGGTTGTGAGAAGAAATTGGAGCTAACCCTATTGACAATGGGGTCAACCCATCTATAATTCCGACCACGCCTCTATATTTGCACCCACGCCTCCATACTGACATCTCATCACGATGTCGTACTAAGATCCGCGTTGGCCACAGGGGGGGCACTTTCCGTGGCTACTTCCATGCCTTGCGACTCCCAAATACGGTATTACTGCCTCGGGTTTGGGCTAGGTACAAGCTGCGATTTGTGATCGGATCTCAAATAGGTGAACCCGGGCTGTGACCAAGCTGGATGGCCGAGCCCGCGTGACAGTGGTGTCCCCAAATTTCACTGCTACCATGCCTGTGATTGTGTTGGAGGGGTAACGTGAGTACAGAGTCCCGACCCATCATCGCGGTTGCCATGGGCGACCCTGCGGGAATTGGGCCCGAGATCGAGGTCAAAGCGGCCGCAGCTGAGGACGTGTACCGACACTGCCGGCCATTAGTTGTAGGCGACTTTGGCGTTATGAAGCAGGCTTTGAGCCTGGCCAGGGTTCCAGTGAAGCTTCGGCGGGTCCTTCGTGTTGAGGAGGCCGAGTTCCAGTATGGAACGTTGGATGTGCTAGACCTGGGCAACGTCAGACTGTCGGAATTGAAGATGGGCCAGGTGCAGGCCATGGCTGGCCAGGCATTCGTGGAGAGCGCTAGGAAGAGTGTGGAGTTGGCACTTGGCAAAGAGGTCCATGGAGTGCTGGCAGGGCCTCACAACAAGGCCTCCATGTATGCTGCTGGCTGGCGCTTTGATGGCCCCGGACTGCTGGCTCACCTCACCCGAGTCGAGGTAGGGAAAATTGCCTTCATGCTATGCGCCGGACCGATGAGGGTAGTAGGAGTCACCCACCACGTCTCGATGCGCCAGGCACTGGACCAGATCACTCAAGAAAGGGTCCTGTGGACTATCCAGAAAGCCCGTGAGGGGGTCAGGATGCTGGGGATCGAGAGGCCGCGGCTAGCGGTGGTTGGCGTCAACCCCCATGCAGGGGAGGAGGGGATCTTCGGTTCCGAGGAGATTGAGATCATCAGGCCTGCCATACAGGGAGCCCGTGACCAAGGGATCGACGTGGGAGGTCCGTTCCCGGCGGACGCGATCTTCGTGGGAGCCGAGGATGGCCCATACGACTGCTACATCGCGATGTACCACGATCAGGGCCATCTGCCAATCAAAGTGCTCGGCAAGCGGCGCGTGGCGGCGCTGATGGTGGGCGCGCCGGTAGCGTATGGCACTGTGGGACACGGAACTGCCTTCGAGATAGCCGGCAAAGGGGTAGCAGATGGAGCCAGTGTGGTGGAAGGGCTCAAGCTAGTCGCTCAGGCGGCTCGCTCCCGCTAGGACGTATCAAGGTAAGCGGGATACAGCTGCCCCGTTCTCTGTCGTCGGTTCATCATGAGCACGGTCTTCGATGTTGTGAGGAGCTAATCTCTGAGCCGCAACGACCAAAGCAAACGAGGAGTAAGGATGGCACAGGTAGTACTTGACCGTGTTACCAAGCAGTTCGGGAACGTCACCGCCGTGAACGACCTCTCCATCTCGGTACGCGACAAGGAGTTCCTGGTCCTGGTGGGTCCTAGTGGATGCGGCAAGACCACGGGCCTTAGGATGATCGCGGGCCTGGAGGAGATCTCCTCGGGCACCATCTCCA
>JAJYKO010000124.1 GCA_021788565.1 Chloroflexota bacterium | reverse complement strand
TGCGACGTCACATCCGCTCTACCAGACTATTCCGATTCGGTTCACGGTCTCCAGCGCGGCCAGCGTGAAACTCACGATCGTCGTGCAAGCGACCTCGGCCCCGGTGCGCGTGTACGACCTTGGCCAGCAGGCGGCTAACAAAGAGATCCAGGCGTCCTGGGACGGCAAGAACCAGCAGAACCAGGTTGTAGCGAACGGGGACTACGCGTTTATCATCGAGGTCGTAGACGCTGCGGGCAACCAGGTTCAGGCACGTTACAATGGGCTGAGCATCACCGACAAGGTCATCCGCGTGTCGCTCGCCAAAGAGTCGCTAACGGCATACGACGGCTCGAAGCCGTTCCTCACGACCCAGGTTACGACCGGTGGCCAGACTCTGCCCACCCCGACGGGCACGTTCGAGATCTTGAGCAAACAGTCTCCCTTCGTCTTTCACTCGCCCTATCCCAAGGCCTCACCCTATTGGTACGCGGATGTGACGTCGCACCAGGCGATGCTGTTCAACCAGGCGGGCGCGGACTTCATCCACGATGCGCCGTGGCGAACGATCTTTGGGCCGGGCTCTAATGGCCCCGGAATCCCCGGCGCGACCTTCACCGGCTCGCACGGCTGCGTCGAGCTCCCTGCGAGCATTATGCCCAAGCTGTTCGGTTGGGCTCTCCTGGGCACGCCGGTGATCATCACACCGTAACATCGGCTCAAGTTCAAGCGCCCGAGGTATGGCACGCGATGCCTCACATCTTCGCTCGCTACGAGGGCCAGCTCCTCTCAGCCATTATGCCGTGGCAATACGCCCTCGGCTTCGTGGAGCGCTGGTGCATGCCCCTGAAGGCTCGCCTGACGTTTCAGGAGGGCGCCCCCGTCTGCTGGAAACTGCGATCAAGGATCACCCTGCGGCCGGATACACGGTTCGGCCAGCCGTGCATCGAGCAGTCCCGCATTCCTACGAGCGCGATCTGGAGCTACGTCAAGAGGGGCGACTCCATCGAGTACGTAGCGCGCTGCTTCCGCCTGGCGCTTGGCGGCATCGGCATACACCGTCGTCACCCGCACAAGAACGGCCGTCACGACCACGAGGACGACGGCTTTCGCGGCCTGAACGACACTGGCGACAGCTTGAACGACGGTAGTCCAGTCAGTCAGCATCTTCTGGGTCCCCTTTCTACCCGTCGTGTTCCGCCAGGTACGCCTTCAGGAGCGCCTTGAACAGCGGGCCGTGGTTCGGCACCTTCAGGTGGAGCAGCTCGTGGACGATAGCTTCCCTTCGAAAGGCTGCTGGTTGCCAGAGCAGGTCAGTGTCGAAGGTGAGGCGGCCCCTGGAGGAGCAGCTCGCCCACTTTCGCTTCATGGGTTGGATACGGATGTCCCTGGGCTCGACCTCCAGCCGCCGAGCCCAGGCCGTCACCTCGGCCTTGAAGAGGTCGGCGGGCACCGCATCCTCCAGCGGCTGCCAGGTCGTCACAGGCGCTTTCTTCACGCGGACGCCCTCTTCAGGATGTCCACCAGCCTGTTCACCAGCTCCACCATCTGCTCCACCTTCTTGCCTGCGAGGGTCTTGTACAGCTCCAGCTTTACTTCCCTTTCCTGGTCGGCCGCTCGCTGCCAGTGGGGGTACTTCTCGAAGGCTTCCGCTGCCTTTCTCGCAACCGCCTCGGCTCCCTCGACCCCCTGCCGCTTGAAGTACCAGTAGACGGCGAACGCTTCGGGGGACAGGTGCGTCTCCTCCCTGCTCCGCTCGGCCTGCTGATACTCCTCCACCAGCTCCATCAGCTCCCGCAGGGCCTCTTTCGTGGTCTTCTGCCGCTCCTTGAAGGCGTCGGCGATCAGCTCGGCCCGCTCACCTATCGGGATCAGGTACGGCTGAAGTGTGCCGTTCTCCTCCACCATCGCGATCAGGGCCTTGATCAGGTTGAACACCTTGACCGTATCGGGCTGGTCCTTCCCGGCGATCCGCTCCAGCGTTCGCTCGTTCAGCTCGTAGACGCCGCCGTCCTCCCGGATCTCACCCGTCCCGGTATGCTGCTGCACCAGCTCCTCGGTTTTCCTCAGGAAGCTCTTATCCACCGAGACGCCCGGCTCGAAGTTAGCCCGCACCGTCTGGTACATGCGGGTCAGCTCCTCGTAGTCGGCGAGGAAGGGCCGGAGATACGGATCGGGAGACAGGATCTCGAATATCTCCTGCAGCTCGCGGTAGAAGGCGTAGAAGTCGTCCCGCCTCTCCCTATCTCGGAAGTGCTCCAGCACCGCCTCCACCGCCTTGTCACCGCTCCTGCCTGATGCCAGCACCAGGTACTCACTCTTGCCACGCTCCATCAACCGGGCGAAGCGCTTCTGGAGGACGTCGATCCCCTGGATTACTCCCTCGACGTCCTGGGAGTCGAAAGCCAGCGCCCTCTCCAGCTTGTCGAAGATCCCCACGAAGTCCAGCACGAACCCGGCGGGCTTCCGCCTGCCCTCGGCGTCTTCGTAGGGACGGTTAACTCGCGCGATGGCCTGGAGGAGCACGTGGTCGCGCATCGGCTTGTCCAGGTACATGCAGTAGAGGATCGGGGCATCGAAGCCGGTGAGGAGCTTCTCCGTCACGATCAGGATCTTCGGCTGTTCCTCCGGCTTCCTGAAGGCTTTGCGTATCAGCTGCTCCTCGTCGTCCGAGATACGGTACTTTGTGAGCGGCCCAGGGTCGTTGTGGCTCGAGCTGATCACCACCGCCGAGTACTCGGGCGGCAGCTGCTTATCCAGCGCTTCCTTGTAGAGGGCGCAGGCCTCGCGGTCCACCCCTACCAGGAACGCCTTGTAGCCCATCGGCTCTACGTTCTCCCGAAAGTGCCTGGCCACGTAGGCAGCCACTCGCTCCACCCGGTCGCGGTTCTTCAGCATGTTCTTGAGCGTCACTGCCCGGTCCAGCACTCGGTTCAGCTCCTCCACGTCGCTGACCCCCTCCAGCTCCGCGAGCCCCAGGAACTCCCGCTCCAGCGTCTCCCTGTCAGCCTGAAGTTCGTTGGGCGCGAGCATGTAGTGAAGGGGAACCGTCGTCCCGTCCGCTATCGACTCCCTGATGGAGTATTTGTCGAGATACCCCTTCGGGTCGCCCCCGCCGAACACCTTGAAGGTGCCCTTGCCGTGGGCCGTCCTGTCGATGGGCGTGCCGGTGAACCCGATGTAGGTCGCGTTCGGGAGCGCCCCCATCAGGTAGTTGCCGAGGTCCCCACCCGTGGTCCGGTGGGCCTCGTCCACCAGCACGAAGACGTTCTCCCGCGTGTTGACGTTGGCGGGGATGTCATCGAACTTGTGGATCATGGAGACGATCAGGCCCCGATAGTCGCTGGACAGGAGGCTACGCAACTCCGCCTTGGAGTCAGCGACCTTCACCTCTCCGAAGCCCACCGCTTCCAGGTTGCCGAACAGCTGAGCCTCCAGCTCATTCCTGTCCACCAGCATCAGGACGGTCGGGTGCTTTAACGCTGGTTCCTCGATAAGCTGCTTGGCGACCGTGATCATGGTGTAGGTCTTGCCCGAGCCCTGGGTGTGCCAGACGAGCCCCCTGCGCTTATCCGAGTCGTGGGCACGACCGAGCACCCGTTCGACCGCCCGCATCTGGTGGGGCCTCAGGACCACCTTCGACAGCTCACCGTCTATGCGTGTGAACAGGATGTAGTCGGAGAGGACCCGGAGCACCCGGCGAGGTGCGACGAAGCCCTTCACCAGGGTCTCGAAGTCCGTCGGCGTCCCGCCCTCCGCCATCTCCTCGTGCCAGTTGAAGAGGGCCTTACGGGAGAGGTTCCAGGTGGCACCATAGTAGAAGCGAACGAGGTGGGTGAGGGCGTGCAACTGTAGTACAGCCAGCAGCTCGGGTCCTTCCCGATGGTACCGGCGGATCTGCTCCAGCGCTTCGGCGATCCCCTCCAGCTTCGTCGCGGCCTTCGTCTCGACCACTATCACCGGGATGCCGTTGATCAGGAAGACGGCGTCGGCCCTGATCCTGTGGGTCCCATCGGTGTACTTGAACTCGTCGGTGACGTGGAAGGCGTTGGCCTCGGGGTGCTCGTCGTCCAAGAGCCGGACGTTCTTTTCGCGCCTCTCGGCCTCGACGAATACGGTCTTCAGACCCTTCAGGTACTCCCACGCCTGCTCGTTCCCGCTGATGGTCGGGGCCACTCGAACCAGCCGCGAGATGACGTCCTCGGCCCGCTGGGCGTCGACGACGCCTGGGTTCAGCCTCTGAAGCTGATCTACCAGGACGTCGTGCAGAATCAGGCCGGTTTCGCCACGCCGGAGTCGTAGCGCCTCATCGGGCGATAGATACGTCCACCCTGCCTCGACGGCGTACTTGATGAGGGGGTTCTGAACTGCCGTCTTCTCCGTGCCGAGCTTCACGGCTCCTTCTCCAGGATTTCTTGGAGGAGGGGAACGGTAGGAGGTAGGTCGTTCTTGACGGTGTCCCAGATTATCGACAAGTTCACTGCAAAATAGTCATGGGCTACAATGTTGCGCAGACCGACGATGCGGGACCAGGGCACCAGGGGATATTTCTCTCGCACCTCTGTCGGAACGTATCGGGCCGCCTCCCCGAAGATCTCCACGTTCCTGGCAACAGCGTCGAGTCTGAGGCGATCGGAGGCGAAAGCGTCGAAGGTGATGCCTTCGGTGTACTCCATGGCCCTGGCCGCGGCTTCGAGCATGTCGTCTATCCGTACTTTCCAGTCTCCAGCACTTTTTTCACGCGGCATCGATAGCCTCTCTCAATATGCGATCACGCAATCGCGGCTTGATTGAGTCCCGAGGGACGAGATCGACCTTGTGGCCCAGCAGCGTCTCGAGGTACTCCTGCAAGTCGAAGAACTTGAAGTAGCCCACAGGAATGCTGAACTCCACCAGCACGTCAACATCGCTGTCTGGCCCAGCCTCGTTGCGGGCGACGGAGCCGAAGATCGCCAGCGATTTGACGCCGAATGCCGCTATCTCCTCACGGTGCTCGGCCAGTATCCTGAGGGCTTCGTCTCTTCGCACGGTTCGCCTCCCACGGTTGGTAACAACATCTTCCCACAAACTGCGGGACCACGAAACACGTTCGGATCACGAAATACACGAAACCTCGCGAAATACGCTGAAGACAGGCCGATGTTTGCTCCGTTAGGTCCGGGTCATCAAATCCCTCGCTTTCACGCCTTTCGCGTCATTTCCCGTTTTCGTGATCCAGATCCTCTTGATCCAGACCCTCCGGTGGGGTGTGCACGAAGCGGCGGATGCCCAGGGGCTTCTGGCCGAAGTTGACCAGCAGGCACACCCGATAGCCGCCCTGGTGGAGGTAGAGGAGGCACTGTTCGGCATCCTCAGGAAGCAGCGTGCTCCTCGCCTTCGTCTCCAGCAGCAACTCGCCGGCCTCATCCCAGATGATGAAGTCTACCCTACGTTTGGTGACCACGACTCCGTCGTAGGCGATGGGGATCTCCAGTTCCCGCTGGAACTCCAGCCCTCGTTTCGGAAGGGCCAGTTCAAGCGCGCGCTGATAGTCGACCTCCATGCAATGGACACCCATCTGCCGCTGCACGTCGATGCAGGCGCCCAGGACGGCATTGGAGAGAGGCTCGAAGCCGTGTGTGCCGGGTTTCGCTGGCATAGCGCCCCTCCGATGAACTGGGTCACGAAACGATTTGGAGCACGAGATACGCGAAACCACACGAAACGGTTTGGAGCACGAGATACACGAAACCGCACGAAAAACGCGAAAGTCAGACCGATGTTTGCTCCGTTAGGCCCGGGTCGCCGAAGTCCCCGCTTTCGCGCCTTTCGCGCCATTTCGTGTTTTCGTGATCCAAAGGTCCCTCGTGCTCCATATCTCCCACCCTCACCTTGCCGGTCATCAGGTTGTGCAGCAGCGAGTTGAACAGCGCTTCAAGGGCCTGCTTGCGGTTTTCCTCGACGCTGAGCTTTCGATCCGTTGCCTGCAATATCTCGACGATGGACTCCTGGTCCTCCAGCGGCGGAACAGGTACAGGAAACGCCTTCAGCTTCGCGCTGTTGATGCAGGCCAGATGAGTCGTTCGATGCGCTACGGTTAGAAAGTAGTTCTTGCCGTAGGCAGACTGTGCGAGGTAAGCCACATAGGCAGGCAGCAAACGCTGCCGGTTCAACCTGACGGCAAAAACGTGGTTCTGATGGACACAGGTTTCGATCTGCCCCCGCCAGACGAAGCCCCGTCCCAGCTTATCAAAGTCTCCACCCTCTGTGAGCACAACGTCGTCAGGTTGCAAACGATACCGCGAAAGCTCGTGCGCCTCGATCGCAATGGTCTTCATCTCACCGAGATCAAGGTAGCCATCCTGAACGTTAGCCACTCGCAGGTAGGGGAGCGTTATCGTAGAACTCGCGTCGAGTCTGCGCCCCTTTGCCACCCCTGTTTGCACTAGCGCAAGCTGCTCAAGAGATACTATCACCCAGTGCTCCGGCACAGACCCGAATTCCGTTTCTTTCAGCGGCACCCGCGCCGCCTCCTGCACCGGCACCGGCCCGTAGGTGAATAGGTGGCGCATCAGCGACTTCTTCAGCTCGCGCGTCGCCGCGATGACCGCCTCGGTGGCCTCCTTCGCCTGCCGTACGACTCGAAGCACGCGGGCGATAGCCTGCTGCTCCGCAATTGGGGGAAGAGCGATAGTCGTCTCAAGCAACTCCAGAACCTGAAGCCGACGGCGGTTGGTGGTTCCGAACGCGATGTCTCTCAGCGGCTCCCATGTCGAGCGCTGACCAAGCGCTAGCTCCACAAAGTGCTCATCGGCCACGCATCGGTTGAGCGCGAGGATGGGGAAGTCGCCGCTGACAAGACCCCCACCAAGCTCTTCTGGGACGAAGCCCCACGCGCCATTCCGTGCATCGATCTTGGATACGACGAAGTCCCCAGGCTCTACACGGTAGAGCTTCGGAGCTTTGCTGCTGCTTCCTTGCCCCTCCGTTCGCCGGACAAGCCCCTTCGCATAGAGCCGCACGGTTAACAGCATGTACCGCTCATGGTTTGCTGTCCGTACCTCCCGGCTCTTCTTTGCCACGGGAGTAAACAGCTCGCTCAACGAAGCAAGGTGCCAGCCGTTTGGTGGCAAAAATGGGCCGTCAGGCGGAGAACTGCGGCCTCTTCTGGCACCTGGTGCAGCGCACTGTTCAGGCACCTTGCTCCTCCGCAAACCCCAGTTCAGCCAGGACCGCCGAGAGAACCCGGTCGGCCTCCGCCCGTTCTTCCTCGGCCTCGCGCAGCAGCACCACCGCCTCCTCAAGCGGCAGCACTTCGTCGTGTCCGTTGCTCGCCACGTACCTGCTCGGCGAGAGGTTGTAGTCGTTCTTCGCGGCCTCGGCGTTCGTGATGACAGTCGAAATACCCTCTACCTGCTTCCAATCGTGGTAGATCCCGGCGATCTGATCGACGTTCTCGTCAGTCAGGTAGTTCTTCGGCCTGCCCTTCGCGAACAGCCTGCTGGCGTTGATCAGCAGGATCTCCCCTGGATGCCGCTTCTCCCTATTGATCACCATGATGATGCCGGGCGCGCTCGTGTTGTAGAAGAGGTTCTCGGGGAGCAGTACCACCGTTTCTACCAGGTCCCCCTTGTCCACCAGGCTCCCATCCACGAACAGCTTCCGGACGTCCCGCTCGCGGTTCGAGCCCTGGCTCCCGCTTCCCCGGCTCACCGCGCCGGTGTCCAGCACCAACGCCATCCGGCCCATGTCCTTCAGCGACGCGTACATGTGCTGTATCCACCCCCAGTCGGCGCTGGAAGCAGGCGGCACCCCGCGCTTGAACCTACCATACGGGTCGTTCTCGTAGGTTTGGGTCGGGAAGTTCTGGTTCCACATGGGGTTGGCCGTCACCACGTCGAACCGTCTCAGGCTGCCGTCCTCGTTGGTGAAGGCGGGGCGTCGCATCGTGTCCCCTATCGCTATCTCCGCGTCCATGTCGTGGACAAAGGCGTTCATCCTAGCCATCGCGAAAGTCGCCGGGTTGATCTCCTGCCCGTATGCCTGCAATCTCGCCACCTCCGGGGGCAGCTTGAGCCTGCCGTTCCGCTGCACGCCGTGGGTCTCCAGCAGCCTCAGGTGGCACTTGATCAGGAGACCGCCCGAGCCGCACGCGGGGTCGTACACCGTCTCCCCAGCCTGGGGCTCCAGCACGCGCGCCATCAGCACCGCTACCTCGCGCGGCGTGTAGAACTCCCCGGCGCTCTGCCCCTGCCCCTCGGCGAACTTCCTCAAGAGGTACTCGTAGGCCCTGCCCAGGATGTCAGGTTCGACGTCCTCAAGCCCGAGCCTGTGCTGGCCGAGCACCTGGACCAGCGCCGAGAGCCGCCCGTCGTCCATCATCCGCTGACCTGCGGCCGTGGCGTTGAAGTCCACCATGTCGATGACGCCCTGGAGCCTGGGGTTTTCCCGTGCAACCGCTCGCACGGCATCCGTCAGGTACTGCCCCAGCCCGGTTGTCTTCTGCTTGATCGCGGGCCATCTGGCCGCCTCGGGCACGTAGAAGCGCACCAGGCCGTGGTCCTGTTCCACCAGGTTGGCCGCCAGCCTGGCATCCCCCATCTCCGCTGCGACGTGCTGCACCTCGTCGTCGAACACGTCGGACAAGCGCTTCAGGAAGACGAGGGGGAGGATGTAGTCCTTGAACTTCGGAGCGTCCAGCGGCCCGCGCACGACGCACGCCGCCTCCCAAAGCCAGCTCTCGAGGGCCGAGAGATCGAGGGGCTTACCGTTGGTCGCCATTCAGATGCCTCCGGCTGGTGGGATGGTGTCCACGAGGTTGGCGCTACCGGCGGGTCAGCCGGTAATAGAGCGACCAAAATGAGAAAGGAGCACAACGACTTGTGCCCCTCGAAATCTGACACTAAATATTGGCGCGCCCGAAGGGATTCGAACCCCCGACACCTGGTTCCGAAGACCAGTGCTCTAATCCACTGAGCTACGGGCGCAATAGAGGGATACTGGGGTGAGGAAGGGGATTCGAACCCCCGATCTCCAGGGCCACAACCTGGCGCCTTAAACCACTTGGCTACCCTCACCACAAATCGGGTGCCAGAACCTACTGGATTATACCAGCGCCCGCGACCACCCCGCAACTTGAGCGGCCGCTGTGTTGGGGCTGGCGCATCTCGATCCATATCCTGAGCAGTCGATAGAGGAGGGCAGGACTACAGCCCCGGAGGGCTTGGCTCGAAGCAAGGGAGCGCCAAGGCCAGGAGCAAAGCGCACGGGGCGCCAGGACCTGAAGGGCCGGCCCAGAATAGCCCAGGGCCGCCGCCCTGGGAAATGGGTGCAACATCTCGGACAGAGCCCTGTAGGGGCGAGCCGATCCTGGTTCTCCGCTGGGCCGCCCTTTCAGGGCTCGGGGCACACGCAAGGTGCTTCTCCGACCCGATGAGACGCGTTGACCCCGATGGCTGTGTCACCTCTCCCCGAAGCCCCGAAGCCCGGCGAAACCTGAGGCGGGTCTGGGCGGTCAAACGTTGTTGTAGCAGCCCGTCGTGGATTAGACGAATGTACCCCGGTCGATACGCGTTTCGGCGGATGTGCCGTAGGCGCAGGCGACCTACACTGTGCTACCGATGGGGACAGGCTTTGAACAGGCATCGATTTCTGTACGGGCCGTGACGCGAGCAAGCGAGGCGTCGCGGGGTCTGGCCGACCGCGGGCCGACGGCGGGCGGGCAGGGCCGCCGGCCCCTACAGGTTATAGCGAGGGGCAGGCCCATACCGTTGCCAGGGAGCCAACCGCTGCGGGTCATTGTGGAGAATCGCCGGACCATGGCGGCGGCTGGAGTTGAAGCTTCTTGCTAGTTGTGGATCGTCCTTGACTTGTACCTTGAAGATGATATCCTGTGGCCGTTGGCAACGTTTTCGATTTCCCAGGGAGGAGCCCTCATGAGTTGGCGGCAGTGGTTTGGCCTCGAGAATGAGCCCAAGAAGGTCGAAGAGCGGACGCCACAGACTCTCCAGGTTGGGGACGTGGTCTCCTACAA
>JAJYKO010000123.1 GCA_021788565.1 Chloroflexota bacterium | reverse complement strand
AGCGAATACATCCGCGCGGCCATGCGGCGCGCGATTTACGAGATCTTGGAAGATGGCAGTTACTATGGCGAAATTCCAGGCTTTCAAGGTGTTTACTCCAGCGCCAGCACCCTCGAAGACTGCCGGGACAAGTTACAGAGCGTTCTGGAAGGCTGGCTTCTCCTCAGTTTCGACCGGCGCCTCCCAATCCCTGTCGTTGACGGCATCGACCTCACTGTCACCAAAGACGTAGCCTGAACGCCATCAGTCTGGGTTGCGCCCGGCCGGCGCAGATAGAGATAGACCAGCGCCAGCGAGTCGATAGTCTTGGTAAGGTTCTGGATAACCTGGATTTGCATGGTCACCTTGCCGTGGAAATGATGGTCCTCGCCGGCCGCGCTCTTAATTCGCTTTCGAGGGGAGCGGTAAGTCGGCGGTTCTTGTCCAGGGGCGGTCAAGACAGCGGGATGCGGCCTTCTATCCATTCAGAAACAGGGTATGCCCCCATTCACCTAATCGAACCTCTGTGCTAAACTAGGCTCTACATACCTCGTTCGTTACCCTGCACTGGTGGCCAGTCCAAATCCGAATTGGCACTAACCCATCCCCTGCGAGGAGAAAGCGATGGACGTCTTCGGCCCGCGGGAGCGGGTGTTTGACTCCTTCTTTCGTTGCGTTCGCGGTTTCTTGGCTGTCAAGGACCCCGAGACCAAGACGTTCGCCGAAGGCTTCTTCGACGCGGGGCGCCATTGGCCCGAGCCCCTCGTTCGGCTAAACCGCGCCTTCGAGCCTGATGCAACCGTCGACTACTCGGTGTCAGAGGGCGTTCTCCATCAGGAACGCGCCCGCGTGTTCGGCAGAGATATGGTGGAATCCTCTCCGGGTACTCCACTCATTCTTCATAGGCATCACGAAGGCACGATCTGCGTCGCCAGGACCGGCAGCTTCTACGTCTTGACGACGGGGACAGACCCGAGCAAGTCGCTCACGTACATCATCCCTCAAGTCGCTCACGTACATCATCCCTATCGTAGACCACGTGCTTAGCCGACTCCCTATTCGGTTGCAGAGCGAGGTGTAGCAATGGCGGATGTGAGTCCCCTGATACCACTGGCAGAGGCACACGGTTGGGTCCCCTTCCTTGCGGAACTGATAGCGAAGGATCATGCCAAGGTGTGTAAGGAAGGCAGGGATGCCGTCGAACAGATGCTCCGATCAGAGGGAACCGTTCCGGGATTCAACAAACCGTTCAAGGCCCCGCCCCCGTACCTAAAGGCTGGCCTCCGGGAAGCCGCCACCAGGTCCTCGTTTGCGACCAAACTTCTGCTCTTGACCTGGCGAGAACTGCGGGGCGAACTGTTCGATAGCCTTGACGATCTACTTCTCACGTGGGATCAAGAAGACCCTAAGGAGATCGAAGAACGGAACCGGCAGGTACTCGAGAAACACCCAGAACTTGATCCAATCGAGATGGACCTGCTGGCTGAGTACATGAAGCTTCGGGACGAAGAGGTAATCCAGGAGGCCGAGAAGCAGGGAATCTTCGATGGGAACGGGGAGGAGGCAGAGCTCGTGAACAACGGAGACGAGAATCATCCAGCGCGCTTCGTGACCTGGCTATCCGAATTGGAGGAGTTGCCGGCCACCGACAACGGATGGTTTCACCTCGGCTGGTTCCTGGAAGAACTCCGACGTCTCCGAGACAGGAAGATTTCAGAGCAGCACGCCATACGCCGGGCCCCCGCTAGGAACCTCTTGGAAGAGTTGCGCGGCTTGGACTCAGTACTCAAAAGCCTGTTCCTAGACATCTCCGATTGGTCAGAAGACAACTGTCCGGTGACAGAGATAAACAGGATAGTGGGCCAACTGACGGAGTTTACGGCCAGTCTGAGAGAGCATGCGGAAGTCGAAGGCCAGGTGCCGACGAGCCTCGCCGAGAAACGAGCCCAGCAGCAGCGGCTGCTGGACATAGAGAACCGGATGGAGAAGGAGTACGACCATCTGGTCCCGATCCTTACTCTGCAGCAAGGTCTCGAGCCTCCTCAGGATGGGACAGGTGGAGCCAAGCCCCATGAGGAGACGAGCACTCCCGTCGGACAAGGAGATGGGGAGGTCGGTGCACCTTCTACAGCAGGGACAGGAATCGGCGCCCCGGAAGTGGAGGAAACGCACCCGACAGAGGAGCGGTTCTCGGACGTCACACAGAGCACCAGTGAGGAGGCTGGGGTTTCCACGGTTGTCGAGCAGGACAAGCTGGCTCCCGCCGGGGACAGCGAAACCAAAAGCAAGCCTGTAGATCAGGACACGGTCCCAACCGATGAGGAGGTGGCGGTGGTCGTCCCTGCGGCTGAATCGCCGAACCTGCCAGCTGGCGAAGAGGGCGCAGAAGGAGTTAAGCCCGCCAGAGCGGAGCCGGCTGCCGTACTTCCCTCTTCAGAAGCGAGCACAACCCAGGCGGACACTACCACGGAGAACATCGACGACGGTGAAACCAGCGTAGCTCAGCCAACGGCCGCCCGCCCTGTTGACGAGACCTCATCGACCAATCCCATCTGGTGGATGCTCGAAAGCGATGACATCGCAGGCGCATACTGGTTGGCTCACTCGCAGGGAGACGCATCTACGATTCCCGATTGGCTGCTCTCGGCGGTAGCCGGATCCCGATGGCTGGCAAGAGGCGCGAGCCGAGTTGAGGAGGATCTCCTCAGCCTGGTCCAATCGCACTCACTGGACCCGAACCGTCCGCTCGAACATTCGCTTGCCATTGCCGCCGCGCTCTTCCCGGCGGTGGTGTTCCCAGGCTCCGGCGCCATCGAGTGGCTGACAGGTCCCCAGCCGTCCCTCACAGCGATCAAGCCAATCCTCGAACTGGTGCAGGAGTTCGCCCAGGCGGGGTTGCCACTCCGAACCGAGGACGTGCTGGAGTCCCAGAGCCGAGAGGCTCTGGACAAGGAAACCAAGGCCATCGCGGAACGCTGCGGAGATTGGCTCGAAAAGGCATCGGGCCGGAAGTTCCAGTACGCGCCCGCCGGAGACGTGTTCCAACACATGTGCACCAAGACCGGCGTCCTGACATCGGTGCTCGGAATCGCAGCCGAAGACCGGAGACAGGAGACGGACCGCTTGTCGTCGGAACTTGCCAGGCTCCGGAACCGCGATGCGCGGATCGAGATGGTGCGGGAAGCGGAGCGGGCTGTGCGCAGGCCCACGCGATTACGAGAGATCGAGGGCCGGGGCTTCGACCAACTCCTGGGCACCGTGGAGGAAGGGCTGACCCTGGCGACCGAGTGGCGGGACGCGGCTGCTCGATGGAAGGTGATGGTCGAGAGGAACGAGTGGTGGCAAGAGCACGTTCGCAGACTGGTCGGCGGCATCAACGAGCACGGGGAGGCAGCACGCTGTGCATTGCGGGCAGCGCGTGAGACTGGCAGCGATCCGACACTTCGAGCGCCCGCAGCCTGCCTGTCCCGTGCCGTGGAGGACCTCGAAGCTCAAATCAAGGGGTTGCCTGTCTCCGGAAACCTCCCGCCATTCGCCCACCAGGGATTATCAGCAGGGCTGGCCTTCCATCTGCTCCGGCACCCGGGCTTGCCGCTGGTAGCCGACGACGCTGGGAATCCCCACTTACCGGACTCCGCCATCCCTGACCTGGCGGCTCGACTGGCCGCTGATAGTTCGGAGCCTCTCAGCATCGCTGAGGCCGTTCGGGGATGGTGCGACTTCCAGGATTTCCGCTGGGTGAGCGAGCTTTTGGCCGAAGTGAACGATGATGTCGCCCGAACCGAACTGACCGAGTACGTCGAGACAGCACGAGAGAACGCACGTAAGCGACTGCTCGATAACCTGGGCCAGACGCGGGTCCACCTTGAGCAGGCACACCTGGAGGGCACCATCGACCAGGATACCAAGAGCCGGATTGAGTCCGAACTGGAGGAAGTGCAAGAGAAGGCGGGCCAGGAGAAGGTCCACCTGGGCGAGCAGGCATCGACGCTGATTGCAGTGACCAGAGACATCGATGATAGCCGTGACAAGGTTCTCAACGAGAGGCGTGCCCGCTGGGACGAGCTTCGACCGAGGGCAGTGAAGGTACTGGAGCCGGCCGAGGTGCAACGCCTCGACGACATGGTCAAGGGAGCCCTGGCCCGAAGATACATCTATCTAGTGGACGAGCTGCTTCCAAAGGTCGAAACCGTCCTGGAAAGTGGCCGGGGAGAAGAGATGGCGGCGTTGTTGACGCCGAGTGAGGGCAGCGAAAGAACTCCCCGGGACGCTTTTGGCAGATACTTGAAGGAGCGCGACCGGCTCACCAAACTCCTCAGCATCCCGCAATTCCATCTGGGAGAACTGGAGAAGCTGATACGTCGAAAAGATGCTCCGGATGAACTGGGGCTTGCGAACTTGCCGGAAACACGTCGGCAGGAGGTAGCCGAGGCACTGGCCGCTTGGCGGCACCTGAAGGGAATAGAGAGCCCGGAGCGAGCAACCGACACTTCTCTTCCAGTGTTTGCTCTGCTGCGCTATCTGGGATTGCGTATGAAGCCGGACACCAAGGAGGCCCTTCGGCGGACCAATTCTGGCCGCAACTGGCTTCGCTGGACAATAAGTCTTCTTGGAGACCCTACTTCTCCTGTGCCTCAGTTTGGATCGATGCTGGGCTCTTCGCTGAGTGTCCTCTGCCTTTGGGAACTGCCTGGGGTATCCATTGTTGAGACGATCACGAAGGAAACCAAGCTGGACAAGCTGCCCTGCCTAATCATTTATCTGGGGCGCCTCACCTCCAAGCGATGGGAGGAAATGGCACGCAATGCGTACAAGACCGGTCGCCAAGCGCTGGTACTCGACGAGACCTTGCTGCTCTTCCTGGCTCGGGAATACGAATCGCGTCTCCAGCCATTCCTGCAATGCACCCTGCCGGCGACGGACGTTAACCCCTACGTCCCGAACGCCGCGGGCAACGTTCCAAAAGAGATGTTCGTCGGGCGTGTCGAGCCCCTGCGACGTCTACGGGAGCCCTTGGGCCCGGCCATCGTCTACGGGGGGCGCCAGCTAGGCAAGTCTAGCCTGCTCAAGCAGTTGCAGCGCGACTTCCACGATCCTGCTGCTGACCACTACGCCCTACTGGAAGACATCCGTCGGATCGGCGGGCCGATGGAGAGGCCAGAGAAGGTCTGGGAACGTATCGCCAGAGGTCTCAAGGAGGTCGATCTCATCAGAAAACAGCCACCCACCCGGCCCGACAGGGTCGAAGAGGAGCTTCGCAACATCATGAGGCAGCCACAGCGACGTCTCCTTCTCCTGCTCGACGAAGCCGACGCATTCCTCACCGAAGACGCGCGTGACGGGTTCCCAGTTCTGAATCGGCTGAAGGAGGTAATGGATTCCACCGAACGCCGCTTCAAGGTGATCTTCGCGGGCCTTCACAACGTGCGCCGCTTCTCCTCGATACCAAACCAGCCGCTCGCGCATCTTGGTACTCCGGTGGTGGTTGGGCCGCTCGATCCAAGAAACGCTCAGGAGCTGGTGAGGCGACCCATGGAGGCCCTGGGATTTCAATTTCGTGACGATGGGGTGGTGCTTAGCATTCTGTCGCTGACCAACTACCATCCCGGGTTGATTCAACTGTTCTGTGACCAGCTGATCCGCTACCTGAGAAACCAGCGGCAGGTGCTACCGCCTTACCGGATCTGTGAGGAGGACGTTCAGGCGGTTTACCGCGACCCTTCGCTGCGGCAGGAGATCAAGGAACGTTTCGTCTGGACCATCAACCTGGACACCCACTACGGTGTTCTCGTGCGCAGCGTGATCCTGGATCAGCTGGAGCACCGGGACGGGTTCTCCCTGACCTACTCCCTCCAGGACCTGCGTCAGCTGGGTCAATATTGGTGGAAGAACGGCTTCGAGAACCTCTCTGCCGACCACATGCGGGACTATGTACAGGAGCTCACTGAACTGTGGACCCTGGCCCCGGCGGAGCAGGGGAGGTATCGCCTCCGAAGTCCCAACCTGGTGAGACTATTGGGCCCGTCAGATGAGATCGAGAGCTATCTTCTTTCGGTTTCTGAGTCGGGGCAGGCCGACGATCCGTGGCATGACCAGGACCTGCTGCACCCTCGGGTCAAGGACAAACCTCTGACCTACAGCCCGCTCTCTCTCGGCCAGCTTCGCAGGATCGGCGTTGGGCCTTCGGGGGTTACGCTCCTGTTTGGGAGCAGGGCAACGGGATTGGATCTGATGCCTCTTGCCCTGGATGGAGCTGCTGCAGCTGGAGGCGGCACTCGCTTCCAGCACATGTCCCTAATGAGCATAAATGACAGTCCATCGATTCCTGATGCCCTCAGAAGATGCATGCGGCAGGCACCTAATTCCTCACTCGTAGTGTCCGGGCCCGCCAGGTACGGAAGAGGGCCTCTCGCTGCTCAGGTTCGCGCCGCTCTGGAGTTCTGCGAGTCGCTTCCCCCCTCCAGGGACCGCTGGGTCAGGATCGTGTTGAGGGTGGTCCCAGATGATCTTCCGGAGTGGCTTGGCATCGAGCCAGCCGAGCGCCTAGACCTGGAGACCCGCTGTGGTGCAATGGTACTGCGGCGTTGGAGTGAGGCCGCCGTTGGCCACTGGTTGGAAGAGCACGATCTACCTCGTACTACAGCCACGGATCGAAAGGTGGTCGAGGTGACAGGTGGTTTCCAGTGCCTCTTGGAAGCCATGATCGCCAGCTATGTAGGGCAGAGAGGCAGAAACGCTACCGCCATGGCTGAACAGTATCAGCTGTTGCTCACAGATCCCCGGTCCGAGCCCAGCCAGCAGTTGCGCTCCGCCCTCGGGGTGGCCCCCGGCGGGGAGTACGAGCGCCTGTTGCAGGGCCTCTGTTCCATCGTTGGCTCCAGCGAATCCGAATCGGGTGAGGCGCTCGCGGAACTGGCAGCTGGAACGCTACAGACCAGCAAGGAACGGGTAGATCTGGGGCTTCTGGCACTGGAAAGGCTGGGGATTATCGACTACACCGGGGATCGGCTGCGCATTGAGTCTGTAGCTCGCCGGGCCCTCGTAGCACAATGAACGCAGAAATCTGGGAAGCGGCCGTACTGCTTCCGTCCGTGAGGCGGTTTCTGAACGGCATAGTGCAGGACCTGAAGGGCGGACGGTCTGTGGTCGTGCTGTTGCCCCCGGGTATCCCGCCGGAACTGATATGGGCCAGCATCAGAGCCCGGCTTTATGAACGGGATCTCATGTGCGAGGTTATCGACGCGGTGGACTTTGTTGCATCTGCCAGATCGGTTGACCCCGTGGCTATTGCCAGGACTGTGATCGGAGAGAGAGTTACTCCGAGGATGCCCTTTCGGGACGCGATGGCCATAGCCGACTGCCCCGAAGTGATCGGAATTGTCGGGGTTTCTTCCGTAGATACCGTGAAGCAGCGAGAGATGCTGAACGCGGTTCGGCGATGGGCTGACGAGACCATCGCTGTTGGCCGCGCGGAGACTTCGACGCGCAAACACGCGCTCTGCGTGGTCGACAGCGCAAGCGCCCTCCTGCCGTACATCCCCGCCAATAGTCCTGGACTCGTATCACGCTGGTGGTGGGGCTTCCCATCAGCTTTGGAGCTGCGCCTGCTCTACCGGGAACTCGCCGCCGAATGCGGCGCAGGCGAGGCATGGCTCGAGTGCCTTGTCGCGGGAATCGCACCCGGAGACCTTGCCCTGTCGGAGATTATCTGGCAAGGGTGCCCAAGAGACATCGGTGAGACTCGGGAGTTGCTTGTTCAGGCAAGGGGCTTGCTGGCAATACTGGAGCCCGCAGGCAATACCCTGAGAGCCCCTGGCGCAATTCTGTTAAGCATGGAGCCCCCGGCGGGGCTTCGTTTGGACTGGGCTGCCGGTCGGGTAGTCAGTAGCTTCGAGTACGGAACCGAGGCCCACCCTGTCATACTCGCATCGGGCGGGGAGCAGGCGGAGTTGGAGCACCGCATGTGGCGCGGCCAGGCTCAACTGCTTCTACCCTTGGCCGACTCGGTACGGCTGGCAGCTTCGAGGTATGCGGTCCAGCGGTACGGACTTACGTGGTATTTGAGCGCGGGCTGCTTGCCAGAAGACCCGGAGCATAGGAGCCGGCTTGAGGCCAATGCTCTCGACGCGGAGCTTGGTTACCTGCTGACGGCATTGCGGCGGCTAAACGGGGGTCCGGAACGCTTTGACTGGATCCACCGGGTGGACACGGCCAGGGACGTCCGCAACAGCCTGGCTCACTACACGCCGGTTCCACAATCGCAATTCAAGTCCTTTCTTTCCACGGTAGATGGCATACCCAGACAGCTCATGGCGTGACATGAGCTGCGGCCACTAATAGCTCTTGCACGGAGCGCCAGAAGCGTAATCGCGTCGAGGCGCGACTGGCGAGGGCGGTCAAGCTGCCAGGGCTGACTAACGCGACCATGGAGTTCAGTTGAAGGAACATCTACGCCAACTACCGGCCACCGTTCTTGTGACCATTGCCGAACAGCTGGCCAAGGAGAGAGATGAGTAAGCACTGGATGATCTTCAACCCCGCCATAAATCCATGCACTTTCGTCTTCTTCTTTTGGAAGGGAGATGCCGCCACGACTACGTCCTGGAGCGTTCGAGACTACTCTACCCCCGCGCGAGTCAAGCTCCGCAGGCCGAGGGACTTCCCTCCAGGACTGACGCCCGCAAGTATTCTCTCTTCGGCAGTGCACAAAGTACCGGTCACAGAGCACGACGGAGACGACTGCTCGTACTGGTCTAAGCAGACGCAGCAGCTGAACGATCAGTACCTACGGCAAGCCCCTGAAGGAACGCTGGCCTCAGATGTCGGCAATGTGCCTCCAGAACACACGCCGCGGCCACCAATGCCGGTCGCAGCTTCCAGCTATCGACCTGCCACTAACGTCCTCCCGCCCTTCTTCGTACCCACAGCCGGCATCGATGATTGGCGGCGATTCCTAGCCGATCCGGATAAGCACTGGAGAGACAACTATTCGGCGAAGCTGACCGCGGAGTCCTGGGAAGCCGCGGGCGGGTTCCCCTCTAGCGTCGAGGCTGCCTTGTCCCGATCTCCTGTCTTCAGCGGAATCGAGTTCTTGTGCGGGTTCCCCGAGTACAAGGTGGCCCTGCCCGGTGGTGAGCGAGCCTCACAGAACGACATTCTGGTGCTGGCTCGCACGCTCGACTCCCTCGTCAGCATTGCCGTGGAAGGGAAGGTGGACGAGCACTTCGACCGTATCCTGATCGACTGGGCAGCGGCAGCCTCCAACGGGAAGGTCGTCCGGCTTCGCTTCCTTCTCGATACCCTCGGGCTGCCCGATACCATTCCCGGGACCATCCGCTACCAGTTGCTCCATCGAACGGCGTCGGCCGTCATTACCGCCAGGCGGTTCCATGCTCGCCACGCCATGCTGCTCGTGCACTCGTTCAGTCCCGCAGACGCGCACTTCGAGGATTACGCCGCCTTTCTCGGCCTCTACGGCCAGAATGCCAAGGTGGGGCAGGTTGTCACACTTGCTCAACTCGGAGACTTGTCCCTGCATGCCTGTTGGGTGCGAGGGTGAGTCTGGGTTCGAGGACAACCACGGACCAGCGGGGAACGGCTTCGACGGACGTGGAGGCAAGTAGTAGGAAGCGAGGAATCTCTCCATCTTCATCACCCGGACCGTAAGCTCCACCGGAGAGACCTTTCGATGTGCTGTTCAGAAACTTCACAAGTTTCTGTGCTTCGCCCAGGGTTCCCGGAACCCTGGGGTACTCAGTGTGACAATGGGAAAGCCCTAGACCGTCCGATCGCACCCTCTTGACAAACCTCCCTGTCTTATCGGATAATCGCGAAAATCCGATAGCACGGCAGGGGGCGCCATGAAGACCTTGAAGACGGAGCAGTCAGCGGCCGAGGCACGGGCGGTACGAATGCTCCGTGCCCTCGCCAACCCCATCCGCTTTCACCTCGTGGAACTCCTCGCCGAGGGCAAGGACTGCACAGCCTCGCAACTCGCTCAGGCCCTCTCGCTCGCCCAATCCAGCCTGTCCGAGCACCTCGGTACGCTTCGGGAAGC
>JAJYKO010000122.1 GCA_021788565.1 Chloroflexota bacterium | reverse complement strand
CCGCGCCCGGCGCTACGGCGAGAAGCTTGCCACGCCCGACATAACCGTAGCGGACCTGATCGGGGAGGTTGACCCCATCAAGGTCGCCGAGGGTCGCTACCTCTCTGACGAACTCACTATCCACTACGGGCTCATCCCACGAACCAACCGCGGCATCTTCTGCATCAACGAGCTTCCGGACCTGGCGGAGCGCATCCAGGTTGGACTTCTCAACGTGATGGAGGAGCGCGACGTCCAGATCCGCGGCTACAAGGTTCGCCTTCCGCTGGACCTATACGTGGTGGCCACCGCGAACCCCGAGGACTACACGAACAGGGGTCGGATCATCACCCCGCTGAAGGACCGGTTCGGCTCACAGGTGCGCACCCACTACCCGAAAACCGTCGGGCATGAAATCTCCATCATGGAGGTTGAGCGCAAGATCTTCCCGGACGATATCGAGGTGATCGTGCCGGACTTCATGAAGGAGATCGTCGCCGAGATGACTCACCTCGCTCGGAAGAGCGGTGACATCAGCCAGCGATCGGGCGTCTCGGTCCGCGTATCCATCACCAATTTCGAGAACCTGCTCTCCAACGCCATGAAGCGCGCGATAAGGCTGGGCGAGACGCAGGCGGCACCTAGAATCAGCGACCTGCCGGCGGTGATCGCCTCCATGACCGGCAAGATCGAGGTCGAGGCCCTTGGAGACGTGCGGGAAGAACGCATCGTAGAGAAACTCATCCAGGGCGCCGTCCTCAACGTGTTCAACCGTCACTTCAGGCTGACGGAGTTCCACGAGTTGATCGCGCGTTTCGAGTCCGGCACCGTGATCGAAGTCGCGGAGACTATGCCGTCGGAGCAGTACATGGCTCGCGCCCTCAGTCTCCCCGGCATGCGTGAAGCGGTCGCCAAGCTGAGTGCACGCGAGGGAGCCACGGCTACCGGCATGAAAGATAGCCCGGCCGTCACAGCCTCGGCCATCGAGTTCGTTCTGGAGGGACTTCACCTCTCCAAGAAGCTGAATAAGGACCGTTCGGCCGGCAAGCAACGTTACAGGAGGTAAGGCCGATGCTGTACCGCTATTCCCGCTGGGACGGCTCGCAGGAGATCGATCCCTTCGCACCCGAGGACCTGATGGACGGCATCGCCGAGGACCTGATGGAGGACGGCGACCTCCGGAGGGCGCTCCAGAGGCTGTTCCGCTGGGGAACCCAGAGCCCCACGGGCGAACACATGCCCGGCATCCAGGATCTTCTCGATCGACTGCGAAACCGGCGGCAGGAGGAGCTCAATCGCTACGACCTGGGCTCGATGATGGATGACATCGAGAAGCAGCTGGAGGACGTGATCCAAACCGAACGTCAGGGGATCCAGCGCAGGCTGGACCAGGCAGCCAGGCCGAACGATCAGGGGCAGAAGCCGGACCCCGCTCTCAAGAAGACGCTGGAGAAGATCGCCAGCCAGAAGCAGCAGGCCCTGGACCAACTCCCGCCCGATCCCGCCGGTCAGATCAAGGCACTCTCCGACTACGACTTCATGGACCAGGATGCCCGGCAGAAGTTCGACGATCTGATGAAGATGCTTCAGCAGCAGATGCTGGGCAACCAGTTCGAGGGGCTGAAGCAGGCGATTCAGAGCCTCACGCCACAGGACATGCAGGCCATGCGGGAGATGGTGCGCGACCTGAACAGGATGCTCCAGGAGAAGATGCAGGGCGGCGACCCCGACTTCCAGGGCTTCATGGACAAGCACGGTCGGTTCTTCCCGCCAGGCATCAACAGTCTTGAGGAATTGATCGAGCATCTTCAGCGCCGCAATGCCCAGATGCAGTCCATGCTAAACAGCATGACGCCGCAGATGCGGCAGAGCCTCCAGCAGATGATGAACGATCTGCTCCAGGACGACCGCCTCCGATGGGACATGATGCAGCTGGGGGCGAACCTGGAGCAGCTGCTGCCAATGCGTCAGTTCCAGAACCGCTATCCGTTCAGCGGCGAGGAGTCCCTGACGATGGAGCAGGCCATGCAGCTCATGGACCGGCTTCAGCAGATGGACGAACTGGAAAGAGATCTCAGGGGGGCACAGAACGCCGAGGCCCTTGAGAAAGTGGACGCCGAGAGACTCCGCGACCTCGCCGGGGACGAAGCCGCGCAGCAGCTGGAGCAATTGCGACAGCTCATGAAGATCCTCGAGGACAACGGCTACCTCGAGAAGAAAGGCGACAGCTACCAGCTGACCGCCAAGGCTATTCGCAGAATAGGACAGAAGGCCCTCAAGGACATCTTTGGGCAGCTCAAAAAGGACACCTTCGGCAAGCATGAGACGGAGTTCAGGGGCACCGGCGGAGAACGAAGCGAGGAAACCAAGGTCTACGAGTTCGGCGATCCCTTCCTTGTGAACCTGGAGGAGACGCTCATGAACTCGCTGGTCCGAGAGGGAGCGGGAACCCCCGTCCGGATTCAGCCGGAAGACTTCTCCGTTTACCGGACCGAGCAGATGACAGAGTCATCCATCGTCTTGATGGTGGACATGAGCCGCTCCATGATCCTGAGAGGCTGCTTCTCCGCCGCGAAGAAGGTTGTGCTGGCCCTGAACAGCCTGATCAAGGGCCAGTATCCCAACGACAACCTGTACATCGTGCTGTTTTCCGAGTATGCACGGGAGGTTAAGCCAGAGGTGCTGCCCGAGCTGACGTGGGACGAGGAGACCTACGGGACAAATCTCCATCACGCATTGATGCTGGGTAGAAAACTGCTGGGAAAGCACAAGACCGGCACCAAACAGATCATCGTGATCACCGACGGAGAGCCGACAGCCCACCTGGAAGGGGAGATCGCTCGCTTCGCCTACCCACCGATGCCACGGACGATCCTCGAGACGCTGAAGGAGACCGACCGCTGCACGAAGGACCGAATCGTCATCAATACGTTCATGCTGGAGCAGAGCCGGACGCTGGTGGAGTTCGTCAGCCAGATGACGAAGATCAACAAGGGACGTGCGTTCTTCTGCACTCCCGAGCGGCTGGGCGAGTACATCCTTGTGGACTACGTGGCCAGCAAGAGGAAGCGCATAGCATAGAAAAGAGTGCCCGTCGCGTCGGGCACGAGGCCGGACGTTTCGACTCAGACCTCCGAGGTCTTCGAGACCTCGGAGGTCTCAAGCGAAAGCATCACGACGCCCTTATGATCCCCAGTACCTCGTCGCGGCGCCGCTCCATCTCCTCGCGCGACTTCGCCTCCAGGTTCAGACGCATCAGCGGCTCGGTGTTCGAGGCACGCACGTTGAAGTGCCAGGTCGGATAGGTGACGGAGATACCGTCAATCCGCTCGATCCGCCCATCGCCATAGCGAGAGGCCAGTTTCTGCAGCTTGCCCTTTGCATCGGATACCTTGGAGTTGATCTCTCCAGAGATGAAGTACTCCTCCTCCAGGGGGCGAAGCAGTTCCGACATCCTCTTGCCAGTAGTGGACAGCATCTCCAGCACGAGCAGTGACGGGATGATGCCGGAGTCGGCGTAGTTGAAGCCCTGGAAGTAGTAGTGGCCCGAGACTTCCCCGGCGAACAGCACGCCCTCGTCTGCCATACGACGCTTGATGAACGCGTGGCCCACTCGCTCCACCAGCGGCTCGCCGTCGGCCCCACGCACGAGGTCGGGCACAGCCCATGAGGCTCGTATGTCGTACACTATCTTGCCCCCAGGATGCTTTCGGAGCAGATAGCGGGCGAGCAGCGCCGTCAGATAGTCGCCGGCGACGAACTCGCCGCGGTTGTCGATCACGAAGAACCGGTCGCCATCCCCGTCGAAGGCGAACCCGATGTCGGCCTTCTCCGCGATTACCCGCTTCTGCAGATCAGCGCGGTTCTCCGGCTGCAAAGGGTCCAGGCCGTGGTTGGGCAGATTGCCATCCGGCTGCAGATACATCCCGACCAGCGTGATCGGCAGCCGAGAGTACACGCGCTGGAGGATCGGACCCACCATGCCGTTCCCTGTGTCTACGACGACCTTGAGTGGCTTGATCGCCGCCACGTCGATCAGGCTCAGCACCTTTTCCACGAAGCGCTCCGAGAGGTCGGCCGAACGCATGACACCCTGCCGCGTCGCGGGAGCGAATGCGTTCCCCTCGACGATTCGGCGGATATCCTGAATGCCCTGGTCACCGCTGAGGAGGTAGGGCATCTGCCGAACCATCTTGAAGCCGTTGTAAACCTTGGGATTATGGGAAGCAGTCACCATGATGCCGGGAAGCTTCATCTCCGAACATGCGAAGTAGTACTGATCTGTGCTCACCATCCCGATATCGATCACGTCCGCACCCTGGTCCATGATCCCGCGCGTGACTTCCGCGAAGAGCTGGGGGCCCGAGAGCCGCATGTCGCGACCGACCAGCACCCGGTCCGCGTTGAGGAACGTGACAAACGCCCGGCCAATCGCGTACGCGGTGGCTTCGTCGAGATCGGTTGGGTAGATCCCCCGGATGTCGTAGGCCTTGAAGATGCCCGGATTCACACGCATGATTTCTCCCTTTCGAACAGAAGCTATCCCTTTGACTTGCCCTGCCTGGCTACGGCCTCCTGAGCCTGGCGAATATCCTCTGGATTGCCCAGATAGTAGCTCTTGATTGGTTTCAGGTCCACGTCAAGCTCGTAGACGAGCGGCACGCCGGTTGGGATGTTGAGTCCGACTATCTCCTGATCAGAGATATCGTCGAGGTACTTGACCAGGGCACGCAGGCTGTTCCCGTGAGCCACGATGACCACACGTCGGCCCTCGCGAATGGTAGGGGCGATAGTGTCGTGCCAGTATGGCAGGAAGCGCGCAACGGTATCTTCCAGGCATTCGGTGAGGGGGACCTCCTGCGGAGCCATGTCCTGGTAGCGAGGATCGTTGCCAGGGAAGCGAGGGTCATCCCTGGTCAACGCAGGCGGTGGGACGTTGTAGCTCCGACGCCAGATCAGCACCTGCTCATCGCCGTACTTCGCGGCTGTCTCCGCCTTGTTCAGCCCCTGAAGAGCCCCATAGTGGCGCTCATTTAAACGCCACGACTTCTGCACCGGGATCCACATCAGGTCCATCCCGTCCAGCACGATCCACAGCGTCCGGATGGCACGTTTGAGCACCGAAGTGAACGCGACGTCGAAGTTGAACCCACTTTCGGCGAGCAGTTTCCCAGCGCGCTTTGCCTCGGCAACTCCTCGCCTCGTGAGATCTACATCTGTCCAGCCGGTGAATCGATTCTCCTCATTCCAGGTGCTTTCACCGTGGCGTATGAGTACCAGTTTCGTCGCCAAGTTCCCTCCTCGCACCCTCGGTGTGGTGCCAGATCATCGTTGATGATACCAGAGCCGTAGCTCCCCTTGCACCGTACGTGCATAACCGCGACCAAGCTCCAATTCCGCCCCAGTCTGGCCCGATTGATGTAATAGTCGATTGTGGAGCGTGGGCGACACAACTGTAGCCCGGCGGTAGTAAATGGAGGATTGCAGATGCACGAAGTAACTTTGATACCTGGAGAAGGGATCGGCCCCGAGGTGACCGCAGCCGCAAGGAGGGTAATCGATGCCAGCGGCGTTGAGATAAAGTGGAACGTGGTGGAGGCCGGCTCCCACGTTGCGGACAGATATGGTACGCCTCTTCCAGACCTCGTGTTGGATTCCATCGAGCGCACGAAGGTTGCCCTCAAGGGCCCCATAACTACGCCTGTTGGAGACACGGCCTTTCAGGTCTCCGTCGGGTGGACACAGGGGGGCAAGAAGCCGACTATCTCAAGGACTTACCCCAGCGTCAACGTGGCATTGCGCAAAGAACTGGACCTTTACGCGAATGTGCGGCCGGCACGGGTGTATCCAGGCGTTGCAACTCGGTTTGACAGTGTCGACCTGGTGGTCGTCAGGGAGAACACTGAGGACCTCTACGTGGGCATCGAGCACATGATTACTCCGGACATAGCTGAAGCCGTGAAGGTCCTGTCGCGGCACGGCTCGGAGCGTGTTGTGAAGTACGCCTTCGACTACGCCGTGAGTCATGGACGCCATAAGGTGACGGCGGTGCACAAAGCGAACATCCTGAAGCGCACGGATGGCTTATTCCTGGAAACGGCAAGGGATATCGCGCGTTCCTACCCGCAGATAGGGTTCGAGGACAGAATCATCGACAACATGTGCATGCAACTGGTTCAGTTCCCCGAAGCATACGACGTGATCGTAGCCCCCAATCTGTATGGAGATATTCTCTCGGACCTAACAGCCGGTCTGGTGGGCGGCCTTGGAGTAGCGCCCGGAGCGAACGTGGGCGCCGAGGCAACCGTCTTCGAGCCAGTCCACGGGACCGCGCCTACGATCGCGGGGCAGGACAAGGCCAATCCAATGGCTACTATCCTGAGCGGTGTAATGATGCTTCGCCACCTGGGAGAGACGGAAGCCGCGAGCAGAATCGAGAACGCCCTGATCTCCGTGCTTAAGGAAGGCAAAGAGGTCACATCGGACCTGGGCGGGTCGGCCAGCACCTCTCGAATGGCAGACGCCATCACAGAAGCGATGGGGACTTCACGCCACGGACGCGCCACGGCATGACTCTCCTGCCCAAACACGGCCTGGTCGAGCGGTTTTCCGGTATTCGTGAACGTTGCTCCAATCAACAGGAGGTGCTAAACTTTTCGTAGTCTGTTTCATAGCAAAGTCCTTAACAGCGAGACGCTTAGCCCTTCCGGCACTTCAATGGACTGAGCTTCGCTTTATTCTCCACCATTTCGCGTCGCCATTTCGAATCGCATGCTGCTGTGGGGCGTACTCCCGACCGCTGTGCTCCTCGTCGGGACACACGGCTGATCCACTTAGTCACGCGGGGGCTCTAGATGGCGTTCCGCTCCGCCGACTCGTCAGTCAGAGGCAGCCTGGTGAACGGGAAAATGCCTGTGCCTCCGGTCGTCGGGGTGCCTCTCGGCATCCAAAACATCGGCACGCTCCAGTTTGCTATCGGCGTCTTCCAGGCGATCGTTGGATCCATGATGCTGGTGACTCCTCACCGATTCATGTCTCCAGCGTACACCGCGCTTCAGCCGAACCTGATTCTCTGGGGAACGTTCTTCTTTCTGGTGGGTTCGAGCCTGCTGCTGGTGGCCGTGATCGGAGCCCCCCGCTCCTTCGAAATCTGTGTGCACCTACTCGGAGCCTTCGTTCTCCTGCTGCTGGCCTATGGCTCCGCCACGGTTGGCGGATGGCTGGGGGCCGTGAACTTCGGGACCATGGGGTTGGGCACGGTTGCAGCACCCTTCCTCTCGGCTAGGGATGAACGCCGAACCGCATTCCCAAACCGGGATCTGTTCGCACTTGCGGCAGGAGTATCCGGCGTTATGTCAGGCATGGTCGTCCTGGCACTGCCCGGTGATTTCAGCTCGTCAGCTTACGCAAACGTTCGTCCCTATCTCCCTCTGCTGGGCACGGCCCTTGTCCTCACCGGGGTTCTTCTGATCAATGTACAGTTGTGGGCTGGCATCCCTCGCCCGATATACTCGTTCGCCCACGTCCTGGCGGGGGCTGCCTTTGTCAGCTGTCTACTCGGCCCTTCCATCTCCCAGAGCACGTGGATCAGGATCGCATACTACGGAGGGTTCGGAGCAACGGTAGCTCTGCTGCCGTGGCTGGGTTCACACCTGGGTCGAATCGATCCGACCTCCTTAAGGACCCGCTTTGCCCTTGGCCTATCCGCAGCCGCCGTCGTCCCCCTCCTGTTCACCGTGGCCATGACCATGAACCACCAGGAGAGCGTAGCCACCCAGCAGGCTCTGGCTAGCCAGCAGCAACTGGCAGTGGCGCTCGCGAAACAGACGGCCACCTTCATCGGCCTCAACAGGTCAGCAGTGACATCCCTCGCGGTGGAGCCGGGCCTGCTTCAGCTGAGTCCCGCTGAGCAAAGAGCCCACCTCCAGGCGTTCATCTCCCAGTGGCCGGCGCTGCTCAACGTCTCCGTCGTGGGCGCTGAGGGTGCCTCCACTGCCTCCGCGGGAGATTCCCCAGTGGCATCCTACGCCGGATACTCGGTGTTCGAGGATGCGCGACGCACGAGTCTGCCAACCTGGGCGCTCCTGGTATCGCCGGTCCTTCACAGGCCCCTTTTCGTCTTCGCATCCCCTATCCGCGGTTCCGGCGGCGCATTCCACGGGGCTGTGGCCGGCTCCATCGAACCCGCGGAGCTCACCGACTTTCTGGGTTCGGCCAGCGGACGTTCCCTGGCATACCTGGTCGATGGCCACGGCAGAGTAATCGCTCATCCCGATGCCTCCCTGGTCCAGAGCCAGGCGGCCCTCTCCAACACACCTGCCGTCCACGCGCTGCTCACGGGGAGAGACACGTCAGGCGCCTTGCGGTTCGTCGAAGACCGTACGCTAACCGTGGCCGGCTACGCCAGGGTGCCGGACCTGGGTTGGGGGGTGGTGGTCGAGCAGCCACTCTCTGCGGTTTTGGCGGAGACGCACGAGCAACGCGACTTGGCCTTCGGGATATTGTTGCTCGCGGCGGTCTTCTCGGCCGTCGTCGGAGTGGCCATCGCGGGTGGGCTGACCGGTCCGTTGCGGGTTCTGGGCCAGGCAGTCGCCGAGGTCGCCTCCGGAGTCAGAGAATCGCGGCTGCCGGAGAGCCAGATTTCGGAGGTACGCCAGCTGAGCAGGGCTGTCGAGCAGACCAGGCAGCAACTGGCGACAACTGAGGCGGAACGTAGGCGGCTATTCGAGGCTGAGCGTGCCGCTAGAACGGAGGCTGAGGATCAAGCGGCCCAGATCAACGCACTCCTGGAGAGTCTAGGAGAAGCAGTCATCATAGTTGATCGACACGGCAGCATTCTCGTGAGAAATCGGGCGGCGACGGACATCACTCAAATTGTGGCCGACGATGCCCGAACCCTCCAAAGAGCCATGGAAGCCAGGTTGCTTATGCCGGATGGCTCACCCCTCCGCCCTGGAGCGTCTCCACAAGCCCGGGTGTTCCGAGGAGAGAGTTTCGTCGACTACGAGCTCATCTTCGCCAGACCGGACCTGATGCAGCGACGGCTCCTGTTCACCGGGAGCTCCATACGAGACGGGAGCGGCAATGTGAGCATGGGTATACTCATCTTTCGGGATGTGACGGAGCTGCGCCAGCTCGAGCAGATGAGGAAGGAGTACATATCCCTGGTCTCCCACGACCTTCGGGCGCCCCTAGCAACACTTCAGGGCTATGCCCAGATGCTGATCAGATTCGCGGATAGGCCCGACAAAGTGAGGTCCGGCGCCGAGACCATACTGGTAAGCTCCAGGCGGATGAACGCCATGATCCAGGACCTGTTGGACATATCGCGGCTGGAGTCTGGGCAGCTAAAGCTCGATCTCGCGCCCGTGGATGTGGCTTCGTTCGTAGTGGACCTGCAGGGTCGTCTGACCGGCGTCCTCGACGTATCCAGGATTCGAGTGGAGATGTCCGATGTCCTACCGCCGATTCTGGTCGACCCGAACCGGCTGGAACGGATACTGACTAACCTGCTCTCGAATGCCGTGAAGTACTCGGAGGGCAAGGTTCTGGTCCTTGCGGGGGCGGACAAGGAACGAGTCACAATCTCGGTGGTGGATTCGGGCCCAGGAATCGCCCCCGAGGACATGTCCCGCCTTTTCGAGCGCTTCTACAGGGCCAGTGGCGCGCGACGAACGGAAGGACTGGGCCTCGGGCTGTACATCACGAAGATGCTGGTGGAGGCCCACGGTGGCAGCATCTGGGTGGAGAGTGAACCAGGCAAAGGAAGCTCCTTTCACGTGGCGTTCGGTACCTTCGTGCCCGACTCAGGCGACCTGAGCTTGTCGCCTACAAGCTAGCCCTCCCTCGCCCGCCTATCGGCGACCTGGGGTCGACACTCCAGCGCCGCCGCCAGCAGACAGGCATGGAACCTGCTGCTGGCGGCGGTGTTTGGCGTCTCGACGCCAAATCTCAACCTGGCGCCGACTGGCAGCATTGGAGGAACTGGGATGAACATCGGGGTAATCGGAAGCGGCCACATAGGCGGCACGGCGGCACGGCTATTCGCCAACGCGGGTCATCAGATAGCCATAAGCAATTCGAGGGGGCCGGCATCCCTCACACAAATGGTGAGCCAGCTTGGC
>JAJYKO010000121.1 GCA_021788565.1 Chloroflexota bacterium | reverse complement strand
CAAGCGACATTATCGGCACCCGGGCCTGAGCCCCCTGGCTGTAGCGGGTGCCCCACCAGGAGGTATCAGCTACCTGGATGCCCTGGCCGTCTGAAGGGCGGCACAGGGCAAGGCCGAAGCTGCCCAAAGAGGGGCAGCCAGGGGGACACACCTTCCCAACCGTCGACCGACCAGCCCCAACACAGCGTCAAACTCGCCAACACAGGATGGAACCGAGTCCACAGATAGGCGACTGCACCGAATTAGATTGGTTGTTGTATAATTCCATTGGTAGATCCTTTCTCCGTCGGCCGGGGTCCTCTCCCGGTCGGCGGTTGTGATTCATTCAACCTCAAGGCATTCGTCTTTGCTGAAGTCCTGCATTTTCGGGCACCGTGAGGGGATCACGGCGGCCTGCAGGGGTACTGTTCGGGAGTGGTGCGCAGCCTCCAGCGCCAGGAAGGATCGAGCAGGCAGAGGTAGCGATGCTTGCCTGGCCGATGGACCCAGCGGGCATGTGGTAGACCGGTGCGCTGGAGCATCCCCACAGAGTTAGACCCGAAGCGGTCGTAAGCGGAGCGACGGTGCAGCAGCTGCCCGTCGCCGGTGTCCAGCATGGCATCGCCCTCGGTGAGGCCTAGGTACAGCCAGCCCACCGCCTGATAGATACCTCCAGTGTGCCCTGCTTCCGGGTCCGCGTAGGAGAGGACAGCTTTGTGCGCAGTGTTGCGCCGAAGCCAGCGCACCAGGATGCCTAGTACACGGCTTTCGGAGTTGACCTGCAGATCGTCCGCCAGCCAGAGTCGGGCCAAAGTCACCACGTCCGAGGGGCGGGCTGCTAGCACGTGATGGCCGAGCCTCGCCCCAGCGGTGAAGACAGCACCACCCTTTAGCGCGGTGCCAAGATAGACGCCGAAGCAGTAACGGGGAGCGGCAGGCATCGAGTGCAGGTAGTGGTTCTCTTCCATCATAGGCCGAATGAGGCTTAGGACGACCGGACGGACCTGGAGGGCCTTAACGGTGGAGAGTGGGCCGTTGGAGCGTGGCGGTCGGACTTGCACCGCCATCTCGCTGCTGGAATGCAGCGCGTCCTGCTTGTTAGACGAGCCGCGCAAGGAACGTGTCAAGGTATCCATCAGGGGTTATCTTCCTCCGGGGTGTATCCCAGCTCTTGGGCGACCTGAACCAAACTGTCGGCACTTTCGCCAAGCCGCTGGCCGATGGCGCTGGCCTTCTCCGCCCCTAGTACGAGACGGCACGCCTCCGCGATATCCTCGCTAGGCGCTTCCTCCCATCCAGGGAGGGCGAACTGGTCTTCCAGGGCAGCCACTACCCGCTGGACGTAACTTGCCCACTTCCGCTGCCTCTGGCGGTCGGCACTGCTGAACAGTCCCGCCACCACGTTACCCAGGCCCTCGCCGAAGCTAGGTTCTGGCAGGTCCCCAGGTTGGCGGTCCGCCTCCCGATACGAATAGCCGCCCCTTCCCAGCCGCGCAGTCGGCCGCTCAATCTGAGCAGTCGCCTCCAGTTCCCGACGGATGGCGGTAACAGTGTTCCCGCTTAAAGCCGTCATCTCCCCGATGGCGCGGTCGCTTAACTCTGGGCGCGTCCGAAGGATGTGCTCAGCGTAAGCACGACGGTCTTGAAGGGAGAGGGGCCTGCCGTGGCGCAGGTTGAGGCTGAAGGCCAAGGAGCGCAAATCGCCATCTGCTGGCGGCTCTATCAGCTCAGCCCGAACGGTCTCCAGGCCTAGGTTCTGGGCAGCTGCCAGCCGGTGGAAGCCGTCGGTGAGCAGGTGGACTGAGCCTTGCTTGACGACGACCACCGGCGGCCATGCATCCGGTGTCTCTTCCAGTGAGCGAATGTGTGTTGGGTCGAGACCACCAACACGCGGCTGCAGGTCGGGGTCAAGTGAGATATCGCTAATCTTTAGTTCCACTGTTCCACCCCCAAGATGTATACACTTGTGACCGATATCGACTGGTGATGACAATAGCACCCACGGCATATGCCGTTTGAAGTCTTGCAAAAACGGACATCATGTGATACTCTCACGTCCATGAAACCAGATGCGATGGAAACGACAGCAGAATTGATTAGTGGCCTAGCCAACGCTGGTCTCCGAGTCACCACGAACATGCTCAGGCAGGATGTCAGGGACGGATACCTGCCAGCGCCGACGACGGTGACGCGACCGGGGTTCGCCAAGGGCAGGGTCGGCCTTTGGGATCGACAGGCGGTCCGGCGAGCCTATCACTGCTACCGGCTGCGCCGACTTGGCCTCCAAGGGGACACTCTGCGCATCTTCCTCTTCTTGCGGGACGGCTGGGGCTGGGAGCAGGTTCAGCCAATCTGCCTAAAGGGCGTGGAGAAGCTGGTCAGATTGGTCTCCGCACCTGTCCGCACACACGTGCGTAACGTGAAGGGGCTCACACCGACGGGCCTGAGCACTGTGGTCGAGGATATGGAGGCGGATCGTCCGGAGTGGAGCGGGCCGGAACTCCGGCTTATCACCAGTATGGGCCTCTTCGGCCAGGTGCCAGATGACGACCGGGCGGTTGGACTGTTCAGCACCGTCGCCAGCCTATTGGGTTTACAGGCACCCGAGGTGCTGATCCAGTCGCTGTTTCCATTCGTTGAGCCCCGCCTCCAATGGGACGCCTGGGCAGGGCTCGTTCAGGAGGCCGACCCAGCGATGGTTGAGCGTGCTCGATTAGAGTACCTCTTCGTGGTCCGGCGCCTCCGGCCGTTGGTGGGGCTCTTCTTCCAGCAACTCGGAATCAAGGGGCTGTCGAGCAACCAACTGGCCGCATTCGGACTGCCACGAGCAATGATCGGGAGCTTCTTGAATCAGTTTCCTGCACGCCCAAGCCCCGCTCAGATGCTGGCGATGTCGTTTTTCATCGTATTGCTAATAGAACACGCCTGGCAAACCGGCGAAGCCGATCCGGCAATGCAGGTCGTAGTCAGCCGCCAGAAATTCGAGGCTGCTGTGCTCCAGCTTGAGGAAATGCTTGCCGAACGGATTCGAAACATCGGTGCGACGCCAGGCACAGCCACGTAGGACGCAGAAGCCCCCGCGACTGCGGAAACAGTCCGGGGGCGTGGCACAGGGAAAGGAGCTTCTCTATGCAATCACAATGTACTGCACCATCCACGGTACCGTCCAGTATCCCCGTCAACAACGGCGTCGTGGTTCTCCAGGGCTACGGAGTCAAGGTCCGCACTGCTAACGGTCATCTCGTCTGTGAGGACGGCTTCTGTGACGAACGCCGCGCCGCTCGCTTCCACCGCGCAACCTCTGGGATCAAGCGCCTGGTCGTGCACAGCGACGATGGCTACATCAGCCTCGACTCGCTGGTCTGGCTCCACGACGTGGGCGCTGCCCTCGTCCAGATCAGCGACGACGGCGAGGTCACCCTTGCCAGCGGTCCACGCGGGTGCGACGATCCCCGATTGCGTCGTGCCCAGGCGCTGGCAGCCTTCACGGACACCGGCGAGGAGATCGTGCGCCGGCTGCTTGAGGCGAAGGTAGAAGGGCAAATCGACACCCTCCGCACGATGGGGCGATGCGACGTTGCCGACATCGTTGCACGACTCGTGAAGGGCTTCGGCGGTCAGCATTCCCTCGATGATCAGAGGCTGATCGAAGCCCAGGCCGCAGCGCTCTACTGGCAGGTTTGGCAAGACGTGCCGCTCCGCTTCGCCAGGAAGGACGTTCCCAAAATCCCCGACCACTGGCGAACCTTCGGCCCTCGGGGCTCGCACGTGTCCAACGGCCCGAGGAACGCGACCACTCCGGCTAATGCCATGCTGAACTATCTATACGCCATCCTGGACTCTGAAACGCGAATCTCCCTGCTGACCTACGGACTCGATCCAGGGATCGGCATCCTGCACACGGACCAGCCATCGGTGGACGGGCTCGCCCACGACGTGATGGAACCGGTGCGGCCCATCATTGACAGGTGGCTCTGGCAATACCTCCAGGCCCAGACCTTCACGCGCAGGGACTTCTACGAGCTGGAGCGGGGAACGGTCCGGCTGGCACCGGAACTACGGGCGCACCTCAGCGACAACGGTTTCGCCATCTCCAAGCAGGTCGGGCGGTGGGTGGAGGAGATCACGGGGAGGCTGGCTGCATCTCTCTCGGGCAGGGTCAAGGTGCCGACCATCCTCACCCAGGACCATCGCAGCGACGGACGGTCTGCCTACCGGAACGGGCAGAGGCGAGTACTGGAGGTGGCTGTCACAACGACGGCCAGATGCCGAGGATGCGGGAGCGTGCTGTCTGACACGCGACGCGAGTACTGCGATGAATGCCTTCCCGATGTCAGGGAAGAGGCCGCCACGGCCTTCTCCCTCGCTGGCCCCGAGTCACTCCGGTCCCTGCGGGCGGCTGGCGCCGACCCCGCCCATGGTGGCAAGGCGGCCGAGATGCGTGCTGCGACCCAGACGGAACGAGCAGCACGTCGGGCCGAGTGGGAGCGGGGGCACGGCGACGGGAGCGCCGAGAGGGAGCGCTTCACGGCCGAGATACTCCCGAGACTGAAGGAAGTTCCCCTGTCGAAGATCGTGGCGGGGACGGGCCTGTCCCTGAGATACGCCTCGCTCATCCGGCGGGGTATGTACACCCCACATCCCACGTACTATGATGAACTGTGGAAACTGGTGGAAGTTGCAGGATAGTCTCCACGCAGCTTACCCCAGCGGTCGTGCTGCTGGGGTAAGCTGCGTGGATCGCAAGGATAGACGATGGCGGCAAGGATAGTTCTGATAGATGGGAACGCGCTGGTTCACCGTGCGTTTCACGCGCTTCCCCCGCTGACAAGTCCCAGAGGCGAGTTCGTCAACGCTACATACGGCGTCGCCTCCATGCTGCTCAAGGTCCTTGCGGAGCTTCATCCCGAATACGTTGCCGCGGCCTTCGACACCACTGTCCCGAGCTTTCGGCACAGGGAGTACGCCGCCTACAAGGCCCAGCAAGGCCCTGCTCCAGAGGGACTGTCGGAGCAGTTCGCTCGCGTCCACGAGTTCATGGACGCCATGGGCATCCCCACCTATCACCTGGATGGCTTCGAGGCGGATGACATCCTCGGATCGTTAACCAGACAGGCCCGAGAGCAGGGGTTGGACGTGGTGATCCTCACGGGGGACACAGACGCCCTCCAACTCGTCGCGCCCGGTGTAGAGGTATTGACCTCGAGGCGCGGTTTCAGCGACACCGTCCTCTATGGAGAGCAGGGCGTCCAGGAACGCTACGGCATACCGGCATCAGGGCTGGTCGATCTGAAGGGGCTCAAGGGCGATACCTCCGACAACATCCTCGGGGTACCCGGCATCAGCGAGAAGACGGCTTCGAAGTTGATCGCCGAATACGGAACCCTGGAGGGGATCTACGGCAACCTCGACAAGCTGACGCCAAAGCTTAAGCAGCTCTTGGAGACCCACCGCGATCAAGCCTTCCACTCGCGCTACTTGTCGCGCATCGTGACGGATGTGCCGGTGCGCCTGGAGCTGGATCGGTGCCGGGCCGGGGCCTACGACAGGCATCGACTGGTGGAGTTCTTCCGAGAGCTAGGGTTCAAGAGCCTGGCGGACCGGATCCCGAGGGAGAGCGCCGCCAAGTCGGCGGCAAGGGCCAATCCGCTGACGGCGACAGATCATCGGCATGAGCAACCTCGCGGTCTTGAGCGGAAGTACAATATGGACACGCAGGCAGGGCAAGTTCCCGAGTCATCGAATATGTCTGCTGGCCCAACTCACCTCGGGAGTTCACTACGGATCTACCTGTCTACGTCCACCCGGCGAGATGGCGATTCACAGTACCCAAGTGTCCTTGCCGCCGTCAGGGAGCACTTTCCTCATCCCATTGAGCTTCTTGAGCCCATGTCGCTGTTTTCGAGCGTCCAAGACTGGCAAGCCAAGTGGCCAGCACTTCTCAGGACAATTGACCTGCTTGTTGTCTATCCCGCCTGGAACAGACTTTACTTGGCGTCCTTCCAGGAGCTAGCAGATTGTCAGCATGCAGGCATTCCGATCCTGGCCTACGTCCCCCATTGCAAGAAGCCGTGGCTTGACAGGTTTACTGTCTATGCGCACGGTGATGGGTGGCGTGAGCATGGGTTCTTCGCAACCATCGATTGGAAGCCACCCGAGGCAGGCGAAGTGATTCGTGTAGGTCCGCAGCCTCAGTTGGCTGCGAGAACTCGCCAGGGGGACTCAACTGAAATTGAGCACACTGGTATCGCTTGCAAGCAGCCCTCGCAGCAGCAGTCCGTTCCATTGGAAGGAGAGATCGATCTGCCGTCACCCGCGAGGGCCATAGCAGGCCCAGCGGGAGAGGCTACCACTACACTCGACCGATTGACGACGGGGAGTGCCCAGACAAATCCAACCCAGCCCGGTCTGGCCGAACCAGTTCCGAGGACATCCGCGTCGGCACTTGCTTCGAACATGACCTTTTCCCGCTACGAGACACTCTGCAATCTCGAGCGGAAGTATAGGCAGAAGACTCTCGACAAGGTATACCATGGCCAATGCCTGGGCTCTGGCCAGGATACCTGCTACCTGATAACCACCCAGCACGAGGATATACACGTCCGACAGTACCCCGATGCAGCTGCCCGAGCCCTGCTCGCTGATACCAGGGTAATACCCGGCATTACCGACTGGACGCGGGACT
Source organism: Chloroflexota bacterium (assembly GCA_021788565.1). The sequence continues at coordinate 3,455 of JAJYKO010000121.1, read as the reverse complement.
CCTTAGCCGAAGGCGGGTACCCAACCGTGCGCGATCTTCTGCACCATCCGAAATACGGGAGCGCCGCAGCCGAGTATGCCGCGCTCGTTGACGGCAGAGAGGCGGCGAGGCTAAGCAGCTGGCTGGGCGGAAGGAAATTGCTACCCAGGTCCCATCCGCTCTGCTTCTACCCGTCAGCTTTCGTCGATGTCGAGCGGCTGGTGTTCATGGATATCGAGATGATGGGGCGCGACATTGAGTCGATCTTTCTGGTTGGCATCGCTCGCGTTATAGACGGGAGCGTCCGCACCTTGCAGTATCTCGCTCGGAAGCTTGATGAAGAGCCAGCAATGCTGGCTTCCAGCATGCCACATTTCGCGGGCGCTGACGCCGTTGTAACGTTCAATGGGAGATCCTTCGACATCCCGCGCATGAGGAACCGCGCCGAGTACTTCGGCCTTCAGGCCGAGTTCCCTGACCACCACATCGACCTGCTGCACTTCACAAAACGAGCCTGGGGCAACAAGCTACCCGATGGGACCCTTAGCACGATTGAGAGGCATGTGCTCGGCATTGAACGCGCCGAGGATGTCCCGGGCGAGGTCGTGCCCGACTTCTACAGGAGCTACCTTGAGACCGAGAACATCGGGCCTCTCGTGCCGATCATCGAGCACAACCGCCAGGACTTGGTGTCCATCGTTCGTCTCTTCTCCGCCCTGCATGATGGGTGGGGGCGCCATGACGACAGCTGCTGAACTGCTTGACCTGCTCCCCGGCATGGGCAATATGGTGGCTCACATCGAGCGCCTTCCCGCAAGGGAGCCGGTATACGGGACCTTTCAGGCCACCCTGCCAGGTCCGGTAGCCCGGTACCTCGACGAGCGAAAGATCCGCCTGTACTCGCACCAGGCCGAGGCCATAGACCTCCTGAGGCGGGGCCGCAACGTGGTGATAACCACCGCGACGGCCTCAGGGAAAACCCTCGCCTTCAACATCCCTGTGTTCGCCTCTCTCGCGGAAGACCCCGCCGCAACGGCGCTGTACCTGTACCCGACCAAAGCCCTCGCGAACGATCAACTGCAAAGGCTTCTCGAACTGGATGCTGCAACTGGGATCAAGGGGAGGCCCGCAGTGTACGACGGAGATACCCCGCAGGAGAGACGCCAGCGCATTCGGGATACAGCGCGGATCATCGTCAGCAACCCTCATGAGATCCACCGGGTCCTGGCTTGGCGAGCTAACTGGGCTCGCCTCCTCAGGAACCTCAAGTACGTGGTGCTGGACGAGGCCCATCAGTATCGAGGGGTATTCGGCTCCAACGTCGCCATGCTGATCAGGCGAGTTCGCCGCCTGTGTGCTGCTTACGGGGCACATCCTCAGTTCGTCGTCGCCACAGCGACTATGGCCAACGCGGCGGAGTTCAGCGAGAGACTGGTCGGACTTGACGTCGAGGTAGTCGACAAAGATGGGTCCGGCAGAGGAAAGAAGCACTTCGTGTTCATGAATCCTCACGGCGACACTGCCGATACTGGGTCTACCCACCAAGTTGTCAGAAAGGTGTTCGGCTCGATGGTCGCGGGAGGCATCCAGACCCTTTGCTTCACGCCAACACGGCGACTTGCTGAACTCCTGGCCAGGTGGACCCAGGATGACGTCGAATCCGCGAGACCAGTGCTCGCAGGCAGGATCGGTTCCTACCGGGCTGGTTACACCCCGCAGGAGCGTCGCACCATCGAAGCCGAACTGCGCAATGGGACTCTGACAGGAGTCGCCACGACGAACGCGCTTGAAGTGGGGATCGACATCGGCTCCCTAGATTGCGTGGTCATGGACGGATATCCCGGGACCATCACCTCTACGTGGCAGCAGGCTGGACGGGCCGGAAGAGGGACCGAGGAGGCTCTGGCCATACTCGTGGCTGGGGAGAGCCAGCTAGACCAGTACATGGTTAAGCACCCCGATCTGATCCTCACCCAGAGGGGCGAAGCCGCCGTAGTGGACCTTGAGAACCCCTACATACTGGAGGGGCACCTTTTATGCGCGACGGCGGAGGCGCCGCTTAGACGCGACGAATGCCGCACGTATTTCGGCGCAGAAAGCGTGGACCTGATGTCCGCCCTGGAGAGGAAAGGGCTCGTGGGCGAGACATCCCGCGGGTGGCAGTTCTCCGGCACAGGACAGCCAGCAGCGGGGATAAGCCTGAACGGGACGGGCAGCGAGTCGTTCAAGGTAATGGCGAACGGCATGCTGATCGAGACCATGGACAGGGTTCACGCCTTCTCGGCGGCCCACAAGGGAGCAGTGCTGCTCCACCTGGGCGAGACATACCTCGTTCGCGAACTGGACCTGGAGACTGAGACCGTCTACGCCGACCGGGTGGACGTGGACTACTACACCGACTCGGTAGCCCTGAAGGAGATCCGGATCGCTTCGGAGGAGGAGTGCCTGCGGCGGGGGCGGCTCGATCTTCACCATGGCCGAGTTAGGGCCTCAACGCAGTACGTTGGCTACAAGGTCAAGAAGTTCGACACTGTGGTGAGGCGGGAGAGCTTGGACCTGCCTCCGCTGGACTTCGAGACCCGGGGCCTCTGGTTCACTGTCCCGGACGAGCTCCAAGAGGTGGTCTGGAAGGTGCGTCAGAACGATGCCGACGTTCAAGAGCGACTGACCCGGGAGGGCGAGGAAGCCCTGCGAGGAACCATCTTCGCCGGATCTCTTCACGCCGTTGAGCACGCGATGATTGGGGTAATGCCTATAGCTATCATGTGCGAGAAGGACGACATGGGAGGTGTCTCGACGCTGGCTCACCCCGATACAGGGGCGGCCACCATTTTCATCTACGACGGCTTTCCGGGCGGCATAGGTCTCTCGGAAAAGGCGACAAGCGTGATTCGGGACCTGATGATCGCCACTCGCGAGCTCATCGCTGGCTGCCCTTGCGAGAGCGAGACGGGCTGTCCCCGCTGCACGTGGTCGTACCACTGCGGAAACGACAATAGACCCATGGACAAGAAGGGGGCTGTCCTCGTGCTCGACGAACTAATCGCCAGCGTAGACACTTGAGAACGTGATCGACCAGCGAGCGGATCAAGCTTGCATCTCAGACTCCACTGCTCGCTCCTCTCAGCAGACAGAAAAACCCCGGCGTTCATGCTAATAGTGTGACAGGAATGGACGCACTCGCGAAATGTACTCTTAGGGGGTCAAGCTAGATCGCCTGACGGCACAGGGTTTTCTCATAGCCGGCCTTGGCTGTCATTCCGAGCGAAGCGAGGAATCTCTCCATCGTCGTCGCTCGGGCCGTAACCTCCCGAAGAAAGACCCTTCGATCCGCCCAGGATGACAATGGGAAAGCCCTCCGCTCCTCCACAAAAACGTGTACACTTCACGTCTCAGCCAGTATGATGGGCCGTGGCCCGTGGAGCGGAGTACCGCGAATCAACCGATAGTAGTCTGCGACGAAAAGCCCTGTGCTA
>JAJYKO010000120.1 GCA_021788565.1 Chloroflexota bacterium | reverse complement strand
CGCCAAGCCTCTCCACGCGGGCTACGCAGCATACCACGGCGTGGTCGCCGCACTCCTCGCCCGCGCAGGGCTCAGAGCCGCTTCCGGGGCACTGGACGGCCCGTTGGGGTATCTGGACAGCTTCTCCGGAAACCGGCATGCGGCGGATGGGATTGCGGCCGGGTTAGGTATCCGCTGGGAACTTATCGATCCGGGTCTTCAGGTTAAGCCGTACCCGTGCTGTGGTGGTGCCCACCGCTCGATCGACTCTCTTCTAGATCTCGTCCTTGAGCATCACCTGGAGGCGGATGAGATTGAGAGCGTGACGGCCCTCGTGGACCCGGTGGTACCGACCCTCCTGGTGTACCCAGAACCCCGGACCGTGGCAGAGGCCCGATTCTCTCTACACCACACTCTGGCGTGTGTCCTGGCCGACAGACGCCTATCCCTCGAGCACTTTTCTGCCTCAGCGCTTAGTCGACAGGACCTGGCCCGGCTGCGCCGCCGAGTCGAGATCAGCATCCATCCCGAACTCGTGCAGTACAAGGGCGAGCTGACATTCTCCGAAGTTCGGGTCGTGCTGCGGGATGGCTCGTCCCTCAGCCGCAGGACGGATTTCCCGAGGGGCAGCGGGCGGCGACCGCTAAGCCAAAGTGAGCTCGAGAGCAAGTTCTTCGATTGCGTGCGCCTTTACGCCCCGCATCATAACTGGGTGCCGGCACTGCAGGTGCTTCGCAACCTGGATGCTGACGGGACCGTGCAAACACTGGTTGATACGCTAGTCGTCGCGGAGTAAAGGAGGCCCCCAGTTGCCTGAACTGCTAGTCGCGAACCTGAAACTCCACTACGTGGACGGGGGACAGGGCCAGGCCGTAATCCTCATCCATGAACTGGGAGGCTCGGCGCTCACCTGGAGCCACCTGAGTGCCACGCTTGTCGCCGAGGGCTTTCGCGCCGTGGCGCCAGACCTTCGCGGCTCCGGCGGCAGCGCGGTTCCGGCCCAGCCGTTCTCCCTCGCGGACCTGGCCTCCGATGTCGTGACACTGATGGACGCTCTGCGAATCGCCGATGCTTACCTGATCGGTTTGGCTGCTGGTGGATCTATCGCCCTGCAGGTGGCGGCCACAAACCCAGAACGGGTCAAGGCTATGGTTCTAATAGACACGGTGGCTTCCGTCCCTGAAAGTTCAGCATCTTACACGAGGCGACGCGCCGAAGCCGTGTTGGAAAAGGGCATGCAAGTGGCCGTTGATGAGTCGATGTCGAACAGCTTTCCGGTCAGCGCCACTTTCGATCCAGAGGCGGCGACCTTGTACCGAGCACGCTACCTGCAGAATGACCCGCGCGGTTACGCCTGGTACTCTCTTGCATTGCTGGCGGCGGATTTTCGGGACATCGCCGGAAGCCTGGACATCCCGGCACTCGTGCTCGTGGGCGAGCACGACCGGATCTTCCCGCCAGCCCGCGTGCGGGAGCTAGCGGAAGCGTTGCCGCACGCCACCTATGAGGTAATCCCTGGAGCCGCGCACTTCCCACCGCTCCAAGCCCCGGACCTAGTTCGCGACAGGGTGCTCTCCTTCCTTGTTCGCGAACGGGCGAGACCGCAGTGATTGAGGAGGTTCAGAGCCTGGCCAGGAGATCTCCATGCTGAAAGTAGCGCTAATCGGTGCTAGCCACTGGCACTCCAGATTCTACTACGAGCCACTTGCAGAATTGGAGACCGCAGAGTTGTGCGCAGTGAGCGATCCCAATCCAACGGTGGCGCGCACCATGGGAGAGCGGCTCCAGTGCCCATGGTTCACCGAATATCACGACTTGCTGGAGGACATGCGTCCAGACTTTGTCTTTGCCCTGGGTCAACACGCAGAGATGGCGGCCATCGGCCACGACCTGATAGACGCGGGCGTAGCCTTCGCGCTGGAGAAACCCTGTGGCGTGTCTTACGCGCAAGTCGCCGGCCTGCGCGATTCCGCTGCAGCAGCCGGGGCTTTTGCCGCCGTACCTCTAGCGTTCCGTTCCAGCCAGCTTCTTCGCAACATGCAGCGGATCGCCGACGGAAGCAGGTTCCGCCATCTATCCTTCCGCTTCATCGCCGGAACACCGCAACGCTATTTGGACGCAGGCTGCAGTTGGATGCTCGATCGAGAAAAGGCGGGCGGCGGTTGCACCATTAACCTGGCAGTGCATTTCTTCGACCTGTTCGCACTTCTCACTGGAGCGGTGCCGACAGTAGTCGGGGCAGAGATGTCCAACGCCAGCTATGGACTGGCTGTCGAGGACTACTCCGCGGTCTTGCTGAGCGGCGGAGGTGCGTCCGGGGTGGTGGAGACGGGCTACACCCTACCGGCACCAACAGCGGAGTTCGACCTTCGCTTCAGCTTACGTAGCGAGCGGCACTATTTCACTGCCACTGGCGCTGATCCAGTCGGGCCGGACCGGCTGGTCGTTTACCACACCGATGGAGGGAATCAGGTGATCCGCATCCCCGTTTCTCAGGTGCCGCACTACAGGGATTTTGTCTTCGAAACCCTCAACAGTTTTCGCCAAGGACGGCCTCCCGTTGCGAACCTGGATGACATCTGTACAGCAATGCGTGTCGTGGAGTCGGCTTATGAGAGAGTCGGCTGGCGCGCGACCAACGAGAAAGGGACGAGCCAGTGAGTGCAAGCATGGAGAGGCCCAGGCCGAAGGCACTGCTAGTAGTCTGGTTCGATGTACCACCAGAGGTCGATGAGGAGTTCAACGACTGGCACAACACGGAACACCTGCCCGAGCGGCAGTCCGTTCCTGGCTTCCTATCCGCTCGCAGGTACAGTCGTGTTGGGACACCCGGGCAGTACGTGGCGATATATGACCTCGAGGACGTCGGTGTGCTGGAAAGCCCGGCCTACCTTTTAATCAGTGGATCGAATGAGTCGCCGTGGACCAGGAGGATTCGCAGGAAATCTACCCGCATCGTCCGCAACGTCTACGAGCAGTTGCTGCCCGCCGTCGGCAGCGGACGGTGGCTCCTCGGGCCGAACTCACGAGAGATGGACCCCCGAGGCCAAGCGGTGCTCCTGGCACCGGAGGACGGGCCAGAGTCGCCACCCGACCCCGGCACAGACCCGGACCTTCAACTCCGTGGCGACCTTGCCAATCCCGGCTTCCGTGCTGCCAGGCGCTTCGTCGCGGTAGAGGGTCAACCCCGCTTCCTGACTATATACGAACTGGATCGCAGCGATGTCCAGTCTGCTGGTTCGCGTGGCTCGCCAGTCGCTGGCGCCGCGGAACTGACCGACCCGGTGTCGGCTGAGCTGAGAGACCGGCAACGCCTGATATATACGCAGGTCTACCCTCGGCCGGAGGCATAACGGCTCCGTGAAACTCAGCCTGTCTTCCATCGGCCGGAGCCCCTAGAAAAGCCGTACATCAGCACGGTCTACCCATGCTATTGAGAACTGCAGATGGCCTGCGGTGGAGAACTCGATGCAGGCAGTCTAGCAACAAGGAGGATGAGATTCGTGAGCGACGGGTTCAAGGACAAAGTATGCATCGTGGGGGTGGGTCACACCGCGTACGGCGTGTTCCCAGGCAAGACGTCCTATGAACTGGGTGCCGAAGCCTTTAAGGCAGCCCTGGACGACGCTGGCCTCACGAAGGATCAGATTGATGGCCTGATCGTCAGCAGAATCCCGCACTATGCTCGAATGGCCACCGTGCTCGGGCTAAAGAACGTGCACGTGATCAACGTCACGCCGGGGGAGGGAAGGCAATCTGGCGCCTGCGTGCAGTATGCCGCCGGGGTCATCGCGTCGGGAGGCGCCGACGTGGTCGCCCTGGTTTACGGCAACGACGGCAAGTCCACTGGAGCGAAGTACGGTGGAGGAGATGCCGTGGGAACCCAGAGCTACGATTATCCATACGGCTTTACCTCCCCAGGGGCCGCCGTGGGCCTCATGTTCAGGCGCCACATGCACCTGTACGGTACGACCCCGGAGCAACTCGGCGCTGTCGCCATCAACAACCGCAAGAACGCAATCCTCACCCCGTGGGCTGTGATGAAGAAACCCCTTACCCTCGATGACTACATGAATGGCCGCTGGGTCACCGAGCCTCTACGGCTTTTCGACTACTGCTTGATCAACGACGGCGGCGTGGCGGTGATACTGGCGTCGGCAGAGCGAGCCAGGGACATGAAGAAACCCCCTGTTTACATCAGCGCGACCGCGACCGCCAGCGACATGAGCAACTACTACATGAGCAAGGACTTCTACTATTCGGCGCTGCAGGACATAGCCAAGCGGCTCTACCCGGCGGCCGGCATCTCCCACAAAGACGTACAGTGCGCTCAAATCTACGACAACTTCACGCCGACGGTTCTCTTCACCCTGGAAGGCCTCGGTTTCTGCCCCAGGGGGGAATCCGGCCCGTGGATCCAGAATGGCAGGATAGAGCTTGGCGGTGAACTCCCGCTCAACACCTCCGGTTCACACACTTCCGAGAGCTACATGCAAGGATGGGCACTGCTGGTGGAGGCCGTGCGCCAGCTGCGCGGCGAGTCCGGCGAGCGTCAGGTGAAAGATTGCAAGGTGATGCAGTGGGCCATCGCTTCGCCCATCTGCACCTCTCACATTCTTACCAGGAGATAAGAGATGGCCTACCTTAAACCACTGCCGGCCTACGACAACGTGAACAGACGATACTGGGACGGTGCGAAGGAGCACGAATTCGTTCTCCAGAAATGTCAGGACTGCGGCCACATCCAATTTCCCCCGGCTGGGGTGTGCAACAACTGCCTGTCGGACAAAGTGGGCTGGACGAGGGCAAGCGGGAGAGGAAGAGTCTGGAGCTTCAACGTCTTCCACCAGGTCTACTGGGAGTCGTTCAGAGGCGAGGTTCCGTACAACGTGGCATGGATCGAACTTGAAGAGGGCCCCATGATTATCAGTAACCTCGTGGGCATCAAGAACGAGGACATCCGAGTCGATATGCCGGTGGAGGTCGTCTTCGACGATATCACAGAAGAGTGGACGCTACCCAAGTTCAAGCCGGCGGGATAGCAGGGAGGTCGATCGTGGACATAGACGATAAGCAGTCAGCGCAAGGATCCGACGATCCGAGCCGTGGGGCTCTCAGCGGCGTGCGCGTGGTGGAACTGGCGGACGAGCAGGCAGAGCATTGCGGGCTGATCCTCGCGGGACTAGGCGCCGAGGTGGTCAAGGTGGAACCTCCGGGCGGCAACCCCACGCGCCGTATTGGCCCATTCTACGAGGACCGTGAGGACCCGGAGGGCTCCCTCTTCTTCTGGCAGTACAACCGCGGCAAGAAGTCTGTCGTCCTCGACCTTCGTGAGGGCCGGGACCGAGCCAGGTTGCTATCCCTGCTCTCCACCGCCGATGTGCTCCTGGAGTCCACTCCCAAAGGGGAGTTGGAGTCTCTCGGGTTGGGTCCCGACGCCCTGAGGGCGGAATTCCCCACCCTGATCACCGCTCGAATGACTCCCTTCGGGGACGATGGGCCATGGGCTAACTTCAAGGGTTCGGACCTGATCCATCTCGCCCTGGGCGGCGTCATGATGAACTGCGGCTACGACCCCGACCCCAAATGGAAGTACGATCTGCCGCCCATAGCTCCCCAGATGTGGCACGCCTATCACGTGGCGGGAGATCAGCTGGCCATGAGCATAGTCGCGGCCCTGCTCTACCGCTGGCGGACAGGCAAGGGCCAGAAACTCTCCTGCGCGGTTCACGAGGCGGTCGCGAAGTCCACCGAGGTCGACCTGATGACCTGGGTCATGCGGCGCGCGACCGTGCTCCGCCAGACCTGCCGGCATGCCCGGGAGTCGGTGCCCCCGGTTCCCACCATCGCCTACTCCAAGGACGGGCGGTGGATCATGACCTACCTCGGCCTTCTGCTGGACGAAGGAACCAAACTGGTTTCCTTCCTCAAGCAATACAACATGCAGGGAGATCTCACGCCCGATCAGGCCGAAAGTCCCAGTGGCGCCCGCGCCATCCCCGGCACCACCATCGACGACGAGCAGAAATGCCACACCATGGAGGTGATCCAGCGCCTGGTCAGGGCTTACACTTACGACAACGTCCCCTGGCGGGAGGCTCAGGAGGCGGGCCTCCTCTGGGCTCCTCTGCGCAAACCCCACGAGAACGCGCTGGACGAGCACTGGCTCAAGCGCGGCAGCTACACCGACGTCGAGCACCCTGAGTTGGGCCGCTCCTTCCGTTACCCGACCAGTAAGTGGATCAGCACCGCCAACAGCTGGTCCGTTGGCCGTCGGGCGCCCTTGATCGACGAGGATGCCCGCGACGTTCTGGAGCCTCCTCGTCGGGAGGTGCCGATCGCGGCTTCTTCTCTTGAGGCGGACAGTCCGGAGGAGTTCTCCCCACTCGGCAAACCCTTCCCTCTGAAGGGGATCCGCATCCTGGACTTCACGTGGTTCCTCGCGTCCGCCGGTGGCACCCGGTTCCTGGCTGCCTTCGGAGCCGAGAGCATCAAGGTGGAACTAAAGAGCCATCCAGACACCCGCACGGCGGCCATGGCGCCGGTTGGTGGTCGAGAGGCCCGCGAGAGGGCGACGGGCCCACTGCCGGGTGTGAAGGACCCCGACATGGGCGGCCAGTTCAACAACAAGAACCCCGGCAAGCGAGGCGTCTCGCTGAACGTGAGACACCCCAAGGGCCTCGAGATCGCCAAGCGGTTGGTGGCGATGTCGGATATCGTGGCCGAGGGGTTCTCGCCCGGCGTGATGGATCGCTGGGGACTCGGATACGACGTACTGCGCTCCATCAAGCCCGACATCATCTACGCCCAGCAGTCAGGCATGGGGGCGAGGGGCACCTACGGGCGTCTTCGTGCTGTGGGCCCGATAGCAAACTCTTTCTCCGGGCTCTCTGACATGTCCGGCCTGCCCGAACCGGCGATGCCTGCTGGCTGGGGCTACTCCTACCTGGACTGGATGGGCGCCTACAGCTTCGCCTTGGCGATGCTCAGCGCCCTGTTCCATCGGGCTCGCACCGGCGAGGGACAGTGGATCGACGCCTCCCAATGCGAGTGCGGCCTCTATATCTCCGGAGTGCCGGTTCTCGACTGGTCGGCCAACGGAAGAGTCTGGCATCGTTATGGCAATCGTTCTCCTTACAAGCTGGCGGCCCCCCACGGAGCTTATCCCGGTGCCGGAGTGGACCGCTGGCTCGCCATCGCCTGTTTCCAGGAGGAGGAGTTCCAGGCGCTAACCCGGGTGGCAGGGCACCCGGAGTGGGCAATGGACCCTCGTTTCTCGAGTCTCACCGCCCGGCTTGCCCACCAGGATGCTCTGGACGCCCTGGTTGCTAGCTGGACACGGCTAGAGGATGCGTACGAGTTGATGTACAGACTGCAGGAGGTCGGGGTACCGGCCGGCGTTTGTCAGACGGCGGAGGATCGATGCGACCAAGATCCGCAGCTAGCCCATCTGGGGTGGCTGACGGAGGTCACGGGCACGAAGATCGGCAGGTGGCCCGTGGCCGAAGTGCCAGTCAAGATGAGCGAAAGTCCCGCCTACATAGGCGGGCGGATCGACCGCGGTGCGCCGTGCTACGGGGAGGACAACGAGTACGTCTACGGCGAACTGCTGGGAATATCCACGCGGGAGATCGCCGCTCTGGTGGAGGAAGGTGTGATCTAAGAGGGAAGCCAGGGTGGAATCTGCATGGTTTCCCATCCGAAGTATGTGGGCTGCTGGTAAGCGTCATTCCCGCGCAGGCGGGAATCCACACCGCGAGTGGAGGCAATGGATCCCCGCTTTCGCGGGGATGACGACGAGGGTGGGATGGACCCCGGCTTTCGCGGGGATGACGATGGGCAGCGAGGATGACGACGGGACCCACCCTGGCGTTCTTTAGCAAGAAGGAGGAAACGTCATGGCGACCGTGAACACGGCGACCGGACCGATCGATACGGCCGATCTTGGTCCTACGCTCAGCCACGAGCATATCTACACTCTCAACCCCGAGATGCGGATCCAGTACCCCTGGGACGAAGAAGAGAAGGTCAACCTGGCAATCAACAAGCTGAAGGAGGTGAAGGCGCTCGGCATCAAGTCGATCGTCGACGCCACGACGTTTGGGCTGGGACGCTACGTCCCGCGCATTCGCAGGATCTCGGAGGAATCGGGCGTTCAGGTGATCGTTGCCACCGGCTTGTATACGTTCTTCGACATCCCACTGTTCTGGCGTGCACACGTCGATCGAGTGAGTCCGACCTTCATGGAGGACTTCTTTGTGAGGGAGATCGATGAGGGAATCGCCGATTCCGGGATCAAGCCGGCCTTTCTCAAGTGTGCAACCGAGCACTACGGCGTTGTAGGGGACGTGGAGTTCGTTCTACGGGCCACGGCAAGGGCCCATCGGCGAACCGGAGTGCCGATCTTCACTCACACCAACGTGGTAGGAAGGGTAGGGCTGGCGCAGCAGGAGATCTTCCGCGAGGAAGGCGTCGACCTCTCCCGTGTGGTCATCGGGCACGTGGGCGACACGACCGACCTCGGGTACATAGAAGAGGTTCTGGAGGGCGGCTCGTATGTTGGCTTAGACCGGTTCGGTGCGGAGACGAGATTGCCCAACAAGGACCGCATCGCCACGACCATCGAGCTGTGCAAACGCGGCTACGCCAGGCGGCTGCTGCTGTCGCACGACACCAATGCCTGGTCCGACCACCTGCCGGACGTGGCTCGAGCTAGCAACCCGCTGTTCAAAGACGCCCGCTGGACCTACGTTCCGGAGGTGGTGGTCCCTGCTCTGCTCGAGGCCGGCGTGCCACAGAGCGACATCGACGATATGATGGTCAACAACGTGCGCCGAATCTTCGACGTCTCGGGCGCGTACTGAGGGGGTTCGTTGAAAAGCCCGGGCCGCGACCACCGAGACCCCAGGGCACCAGAGCGCACAGCGGAGACCCTTGTGGGGGGCCCCGGGAACAGCTGAGGGAGGCTGGTGTCGATGCCGTCGAACCGAGAGACCGCACAGGGAGACATAGGGAATGAAGTTGCTCGAACCGCTGTCTATTGGCAGAATGACGTTGCGTAATCGCATGGTCATGCCAGCTATGGCGACGGCTTTGGCTGAGACCAGCGGGCTGGTCTCAGAAGAGGGAATCGCCTACTACGCTCGCCGAGCGGCCGGCGGAGTGGCCCTGGTGACACTGGAGGTCACGGGCATCCATCGGCTGACGCGCCATCGTGAGCACGTGTACATGATCGATCGCGACGAGTGCATCGAAGGGATCGGCCGGCTGGCCAGGAGCGTGCAGGCCCATGGGGCAAAGTTCTCGGTGCAGTTGTGGCACTCCGGCTTCGTCGCGGACGAGGCCATCCTGGGGGAGCCGCCGGTGGCGCCTTCGGCCATCCCGGTTCCCGGGCGGAAAGTGCTGCCGCGAGCCCTGACGGAGGGGGAAATTGACCAGCTCGTGGGGGCGTTCGCCGAAGGGGCCAGACGGGCCCGAGAGGCCGGGGCTGATGCGGTGGAGGTGCACTGCGCCCACGGCTACCTCCTGGCGCAGTTCCTCTCCCCCCTCTCGAACAAGCGCACTGATAGGTATGGGGGAGATCTGCGCAACAGGGCCCGCTTTGCCCTAGAGGTGGTAACGCGCATCCGAGAGTTAGTGGGGCGGGACTTCCCGGTTCTGGCGAAGCTGTCTGCGGAGGATCATGCCGAGGGCGGCAACACCATAGAAGATACTAAGCTGGTCGCCCGATGGCTACAGGAGCAGGGGGTGGATGCTCTCCTCGTGTCCTCCGGGGGCCCCTTCACCCGCGACTTGATCGCCCCGCCGATGCTGATGCCTCGCGGCTGTTACGTCCCATTTGCGGCGGCCGTAAAGTCGACCGTGGATGTGCCGGTCGGGGCCATCGGTCGGATCAACAATCCGGAACTCGCCGGGAGGGTGCTCGATGATGGCCAGGCGGACTTCGTGGCGCTCGGCCGCGCGCTGCTGGCGGACCCTGATTTCCCCCGCAAGGTACAGGAGGGGCGAAGCGATGAGATCCGTCGCTGCACCGCCTGCCGCTTCTGCTCCGAGACGACCAGCCGGCGCGGTGGGCCGATACGGTGCATGGTTAATCCGGAGACGGGGCGGGAGTTGGAGTGGACGCTGGAGAAAGCTGTGGCACCGAAGAGCGTGCTGGTGGTGGGCGCGGGCCCTGGAGGACT
>JAJYKO010000119.1 GCA_021788565.1 Chloroflexota bacterium | reverse complement strand
ACAGGGCTATGGTCGCGGCATGACTCTCGTGGGTACCGTGCGAGAAGTTGAGACGGGCAACGTTCATGCCCGCTCGGAGCATCGCTCTCAGGGTCTCCTCGGAAGAGCAGGCGGGGCCAAGGGTGCATACGATTTTAGTGCGGCGCAAGTCAGCCTCCGAGCAATTAGCGATTAGCTGTCCTGAACTGCGGATGTGGTGCGGGCGGGACGATGACCCTGAGGGCGCTGGGTACAACTCGAATTTCGAGAGGCGTACTCCCGAAGTAGTCCCCGTCCAGCTGCACAGGAAGGTCTAGCCTGGACTCCACGCGCAAGTGAGACGTTTGAAAAACCTCCACGTCCGGATCACCGCGATGGATGCCGAGCAGCGTCTTGATGGCGTGCCTGGCGGTCGCCCGCAGGCCCCTGCCGCGGAATACCGAGATGTCCAGCAGCCCGTCATCCAGGAACGCTTCCGGGGCCATTCTCAGGACCCCGCCATAAAGCCTGGTGTTGCTCGCGGCCACCATCAGGATCCTCTCGCGGGTGGCATGCCCGTCGACGATGAGGGTCGCATCTTCTCCGCGCAGCTTCAGCGCCTCTACTACCGCCGCAATCACGTAGGCTGTCATCCCCAGCTTTCGCTTGGAGGCGGTTTTGATAGTTCTGGTGATGGAGGCGTCGAAGCCAACCCCCGCGATGGAAAGAAAGTAGCGCCCGTTCGCCACGCCAAGGTCCGTAACCGCTGTCCAACCACGAAGCAGCACATCAGTCGCCCCTCGGACGTCCAGCGGAATCCCCACCTCTTTGGCCCAAACGTTGCCGGTGCCGGTAGGGATGACCCCAAGAGCAGTCGGCCCGCCTGCCAGGACCTGAATCGCGATGTTGAGACTACCATCTCCCCCCGCGACCACGGCGACGTCCAGCCCGTCTGCTGTGGCCTTCCGGAGGATCTGCTCGAACTCCGCGCCATTCTCCGGAGAAGCGATTTCCGCTTCCCAGCCGGCAGCATTGAGGCGCGAGGCAGCGAGGGCGATCTGTTCACCACGGCCGTAGTGCCCCGCGTGCAGGTTGTGTATGATGATCGCCTTCACTCCTGTCCCCGGACGAACCGCTCCATTTCCTGGAGAGCCGGCTCTAGATCCAACGAGGTATCCACCACCAGGTGCGGCCGATCGATCTCCTCGAACCTGGCTTTCATGCGGAGGTACACCTCCCATCCTGCCTCGGAGAGGTCGCTGGGGTCGGCGCCCGCTATCCTGTCTCGCATTCGCTGCTCTATCACATCCTCAGGAGCCACCGTGTGCACGATCAGCAAACGCGCTCCGCTGCGCTCGGCGATGCGGTACAGGATTCGGCGCCCCCACGCGTAAATGTTGGTGGCGTCAAACACGACAGAGTGGCCGCGCTGGAGAAGCCACTCGGCACGCCGGTGCGCTATCGAGAATACCCTCCGATTCTCGGCCGGCGTATACGCTGGCCGCTGCGCCAAAGTCCGGCGTATAGGGTCAGTTTGGATCACGTCCACGGGCACGCGAAGGCCAAGCTCTCGAACCAGGTGAGACTTGCCTGTTCCCGGGGGTCCCACCATTACCACCATCGCTGGCGATGTATCGGTCGCAGGTTGCTCATGAGGCATGGCATCGGTCCTCACGAACGTAATAGCATGTAACTCCAGGTTCTGCAACCTTCGGGCCTGCGAGTCGGGTAGACCGCCTGTACCGCATGGGGTAGAATTCCGTCGGGCTATTGCCTGCCTTGGCACCTGCACTTGCTTCGGATACCCGTGTGAAATGGTAGATAGAGTCTTCAACAATCGATACAGGCTCGGCACCCTCGTGGGCGAGGGCGGAATGGCGGTGGTCTACGAGGCCGAGGACCTCATCCTCGGCCGGAAGGTGGCCGTCAAGGTTCTGCGCGAGCAGTTCGCCTCGGATCCAGGGTTCCTTGCCCGCTTCCAGCGTGAGGCGAAGGCTGCCGCTGCCCTGTCTCACCCAAACATCGTCGGCATCTACGACGTTGGCTCCGACGGACCCACCCAGTACATCGTGATGGAATTGGTGCGCGGGCGCACCTTGAAACAGATCATCCAGGACGAAGGCCCGCTCGGTTCACCACGCGTTATCGATCTGGGAAGGCAGATCTTCGAGGGGCTCGAATACGCGCACGAACACGGCATCGTGCACCGAGATGTGAAATCACAGAACATCCTGGTGGGGCGCGAAGGAAGGGCCAAAATCACCGATTTCGGCATTGCCGTCGCACTGGGAGCTTCTTCGCTGACACAGTCTGGCTACGTCATGGGTTCCGCCCAGTACCTCGCTCCCGAGCAGGCCAGGGGCGAGCAGGCTACCGCGCTTTCGGATATCTACTCGGGTGGCGTAGTCCTCTACGAAATGGCTACCGGCCGGCTGCCATTCGAAGGTGAGAGCCCCGTGGCCGTGGCACTGAGACACGTCCAGGAAGAGCCGGTGCCGCCGCGGCAACTGAACCCCAGGATCCCAGAGACGCTGCAGAGCGTGATCCTTCGGGCGATGTCCAAGGACCCGGCGCAACGGCCCAGCTCCGGCAGAGGAATGGCCGATGCCCTGCTGGCCTGCGCTCTATCCAGTCTTGAGGCGACCATTTCACAGCCCATCCCCGTGCCGGGTCCCTCGCGTGTGCCTGCCGCCGCGGCCGGGCCCACGGCCGTCGCTTCGTCGAGGGAAAGCCCAGCTCGAACCCGGCCGCCTGTGACCGCGAGGGAATCCTTGCGACCCGCACGAAAACGGAACGCTCGGAACTGGACCGGGCTTTTGATAACTCTCGTGATCTTCCTCTTGATCATCGGCACTATCCCGCTGGCTGTGCTGGCCTACTCCAGCGGCTCCCTCCAACGGCTGTTTCCCTCCTTAGCTCAGGGGCAGGCCTCCGTGGCGCCATCCGCCACTCGGCCGTTGCCAACTGTGGAACCCACCAGGGCGCCGACTATGACGCTGCCTCCGATCCGGGTGCCGCAACTGGTGGGTAAGCCGTTCTCGCAAGCCCTGCAGGAAGCGCAGGCAGGGGGCTTGGATCTCGTCATAGTAGGTGAGGCATACAGCCCCCAGTACCCGGTGACCTACATCGTGACCGAGAAGCCTGACGCGGGCACGGCGACAGAGAAGGGCACCAAGGTAGAGGTGACAGTGAGCTTGGGCAAGGAGATGGTGGCGGTTCCGCAGGTGGTTGGAGACACGGCTCCCAACGCCGAGGGGAAGCTCGAGACGGCTGGCCTACCGTGGAAGATCTCCGAGCAGTGGAACGACCAGGTTCCCGCGGGCGTAGTGACTGCCCAGAACCCCGTCGCCGGTTCTCAGATAGCGAAGGGTTCTGAGGTGGTGCTGACGATCAGCAAGGGCAAAGAGCAGATCGCTGTCCCGAACCTGGTCGGGATGCCGGAGGCCGTGGCGCAGGATGCCATAGTGCAGGCTGGCCTGACCAAGACCTGGGTGAACTACCAGGACTTCACGAGCGTGCCGCCCGGGGATGTGATAAGCCAGGACCCGAAGGCCGGCACCCTGGTGGACAAGGGCGCAACGGTCTACATTGCCGTCCGCCGTCCTGCGACTCCTGTCCCGCAGCCACCATCGTCTAAGAAGCCGTGACGGGGGGACAGGGAGACTGGGAGACAGGGTGAGGATCTACGAAACAGGATGTACAGCATAAGTAAGGATGTACAGGATAGATAATAGGTAACAGGTATCCTATCCTGCCTGTCTTTCTACATCCCGTCCATCCTGTTTCGTCCCTCCGGCCCTTCTCCCACTCACCCCGTCGCGCCGCCTTCCCCTCACCTCGCCCTCTGTCTCTCAGGAGAGCCGTTCCAGAATCTCCCTGTCGACGATAACGATGCGGCCGCGCTCCATCTTGATGGCGCCGGCCTGCTCCAGCCCCTTCAGTGCGCGTCCCACCATCTCCCGGGCTGTGCCCGCCATGGTCGCCATCTGCTGCTGGGTCAGCCGCCCAGCACCGTTTCCTGCCGCTGCATCCCGAACATGTTGTAGCAGGATCTTGGCGATGCGACCCGTGACGTGCCGGAAGGAAAGGTCCTCCACCAGTTCCACCAGATGGCGCAGACGAGAGGCCAGGACACGGACGACGTTGCGCGATATGGCCGGTAATTCGAGCATCAGAGACTGCAGGTCGGTCGCGGAGAGTACATAGAGGGAGGTGGAGTCCAGCGCTTCCACGCTGGCCGGGTTTGGTCCACCGTCGAAGACGGGGACTTCGTTGAAAGTGTCGCCTGCCTTCATTATGCGGAGCACCTGCTCCCGGCCCTCCGAGGAAGTCTTGAACACCTTGACGCGGCCGGACTTAACGAAATAGATCGCCTCACACGACTCGCCCTCGAGGATCACCATCTCGCCACGGGGATAAGTCCGATCGTGCACGAGGGGGCGAATCCGGCTCAGCTCGCGGTCTGTGAGTCCCACGAAGTAGGGGATCTGCTTGAGAAATTCCGGCGGCACGCTCATATGATGAGGATAGCAGAGAGTGATTGCCCCTACAATTGGCGTCTCTCAGTTCGGTTTGCCGCCCCTCGCGAAAAGTGTCGCTGTGGCGAAGGGGACTAGTTCAGATCCATTCGGTTCCGCTATGTTCTGTTATAATGCGGAGGTCCCGAATAGCCCGCTGACAGCCAGGTACATCCGCTGCAGTTGCCTCGTGGCGGCCAGTACTTGACGTCAGGTACATGGTTGTGTACTTTTAATGTCTGCGGTTGTCCGAGTCGCGACCATCCACAGTCAATCAGGCCAGCCTCTAACCGCGCCCTGGCAGTTGCTGCATGGGGGCCGGATACGGTTGCCGCTGTGCTTCGGGTGATCTAAGCACACTTTCAGAGGGCTGTAGCATGTCTGTCCGTGACTCTTCGAGGGGAGTCGGTTCCGCCACGGGCATGGAGAACTCTGCGCTACTGTCTGCAATCCTCGCTCATTCATCCGAGGGAATAGCCTTTGTTGGCCCGGATCTGACCGTACGGACCGCGAACGAGAGCTATGCCCGACAAATGGGCATTCCCCCGCGGAAGATCATCGGATGCTCCGTCGAAGAGTTACTCCCGGGTTTGAACAGACCGGCGGGAACCGTGTGGCGGGACGTGCGTGACACGGAAGAGCCGTGGTATGCCAAAGGCTACGCCTTCGAGTTTCCCGACCAGCCCGAGCGCGGGGTCACCTATTGGGATACCACGATCTCCCCTGTGCTTGGCCCCGACGGCGCTTTCCAAGGTTGGCTGGTGCAGCACAACGAGGTGACAGAGCGCCTGCGCCTCGAGCGGGCGCTGCACGACAGTGAAGAACGATACCGGTCGTTTTTCGAGAACAGCCCCGACGCAGTGCTACTGACATCCCCCGACGGACGTGTCATATCTGCCAATCCTGCCGCTACCCGTATGTTCGGCATGACCGAGGAAGAGATCTGCCGCGGTGGCCGTGAGTCGCTGATGGATACGAGTGATCCGCGGTTAGCTTTTGCCTTAGAGGAACGCGCCCGCACCGGAAAGGCCGTTGCCGAGCTGACCAGCAGACGTAGGGACGGAACCACTTTTCCTACCGAAGTGAGCAGCACAGTGTTTCGCGATAGCAGCGGCGAGGCCAGGACTGCCATCTTCATTCGGGACATCACCGAGCGCAAGCGGATGGAGAGCGATCTGCGAATGGCTCGGCTCACACTCGACAGCGCCGCCAGCCCTATCTACTGGATGACCGCCGACGCCCATTTCCTCTACGTCAACGAAGCCGCGGGCAACTCCATGGGCTATACGGTCGACGAGTTGCTCCCCATGACCGTGTTCGAGATAGATCCAGCTTTTCCTCGTGAGCAGTGGCCAGCGCTGTGGGAGGAGATGAGGCAGGCTAGATCCATGACCATCGAGTCGGCCCATCGCCGGAAGGATGGTACGACGTTTCCTGTGGAAATCAAGCTAAACTTCATGGAGTTTGGAGAAAGGGAGATCCTCTACTCCTTTGTCGCCGACATCACCGAGCGAAAGCGGACGGAGGAGCATCTGGCCGAGCAGGCAGCTTTATTGCGGGAGCAAGCCGAGCTTCTTGATCTGGCGCACATCCTGATCCGCAGTGCCGATGATCGCATTGTGACCTGGAACAGTGGCGCAGCGTCCCTCTACGGCTTCTCGAGGGAGGAAGCAATAGGCCGGGTCTCGCACGATCTGTTTCAGACGGTCTTCCCTGAATCGCAGCAGGCGGTGGCTGAGGCTCTCGATGAGGCGGGACACTGGCAGGGCGAGCTCGTGCACACAGCCAGGGACGGCCGCAAGGTTGTCGTGGCAAGTCATCAGGTGCTTCACAGGGGCGAAGATGGCCGGCCGGTCGCAATCCTGGAGGTTAACAACAACATCACGGCCCAGAAGCAGGCCGAGAAGGAACGCGAGCGGCTACTGGAGCAGCTCCGGATCGCGAACGGGCAACTCGTAGCCGAGAGTGAGCGAAGCCGGGAACTCGCCGTGCGAGCTGAGGCGAACGCACAGAGGCTCGCCTCCATCCAGCAGGTTACGGATGCCGCCCTCGCGCACCTGGCCCTGGATGACCTGCTGGTCGAGCTGCTCCAACGCGTCCGCCAGGTCCTGGCAGCCGACAATGCCACGATCCTGCTCCCGACCGAGGACGGCGAGGAGCTGGTGGCGCGGGCTTCGAGCGGACTGGAAGAGGACATCGGGGCGGAGGTTCGAGTTCCCGTGGGTCATGGGTTTGCCGGCCGGATCGCGGCCAGCCACGAGCCTCTGGCAGTGGAGGCCCCGTCTCAGCTAGAGATCTGGAGTGCTACCCTGCGGGACAACTTAAGGTCGCTAATCGGAGTTCCCATGCTGATCGAGCACCGGCTGATCGGAGTCCTCCACGTTGGCACGGTTAGCGCTCGTAAATTCACAGAAGACGATTTACGGCTGCTGCAGCTCGTCGGCGACCGCGCTGCCCTCGCCATCGAGAACGCCAGGCTTCTTCGGCAGGCTCATCTCGATAGGGCCCGCTGGCAGGCCACGGTGGACAGCATGGTCGACCTGGTGGCCGTTTGCGACGCCCGGGGACGGGTCACCTACATCAACCCTGCCTACTCCCGCCACATCGGGTACCTCGTGGACCCGAGACTCCCCTTGGAGGAGCACCCAAAGTACTACAAGCTCTACCGGCCGGATGGCACCATGTTCCAGGCAGACGAGCTTCCTCTGCAGCGGGCAGCGCTGCGTGACGAGGAGGTGCGCGGGGCAGAGGTTGTGGAGCGCACAGCCGATGGCCGCGAGTTCACCGGAGTCTTCAATGCCGCACCGCTACACGACGCCGATGGTCGGGTCGTGGGGGCTGTGGTCGCGGGCAGGGATGTGACTGAGCAACGTCAGGCGGAGGCCGAGCGGGAGAGGCTGCTCGAGGACATCCGGCAACGGGCTGCTGAACTGGATGCTGCCAACAAGGAGCTGGAGGCTTTCAGTTACTCGGTCTCCCACGATCTGCGGGCTCCGCTGAGGGGCATCGATGGCTTCAGCCAGGCTCTGCTGGAGGAGTACGCCGAAACGCTGGATGCGCAGGGCAAGGAGTACCTTCAGTTGGTACGTTCCGAGACCCACCGGATGGCGGAGTTGATAGATGCCCTCCTCACGCTGTCTCGAATCACCCGCGCAGAGATGCGCAGGGAGGACGTGGACCTCAGCGGCCTGGCTCAGAAGATCGCGGGGGAACTCCATAAGGCCGAGCCGGAGCGGCAAGTGGAGTTCGTCATCTCCTCCGAGCTGGTGGCAAACGGAGACCCGCGACTTCTGCAGGTGGCGTTGCAGAACCTGCTGGCCAATGCCTGGAAGTTCACGGCCAGACATCCTCGGGCAACGATAGAGTTCGGGGCTATCAAGGAGGATGGGCAGCCTGTCTACTACGTTCGCGATGACGGGGCAGGCTTCGACATGGCGTATGCCGGCAAGCTGTTCGGGGCATTCCAGCGGTTGCATAGACAGAGCGAGTTCTCCGGAACAGGCATTGGCCTGGCCACGGTGCAGCGGATCGTCAACCGTCACGGCGGGCGGATCTGGGCGGAGGGGCAGGTTGAGATAGGCGCCAGCTTCTACTTCACCCTGTAGGTAGCGACCATCATCGCGGCGGACACGGGGTGGCCACAACACAATCTATTCACCGGTCCCACCACCTGGGAGGAATCGGAGGGGGTCAGCTTTGGACGATAAGGTCTTTCTGCTAGTAGAGGACAACCCTGTCGACGTGTCCCTCACTCATCGGGCGTTCAAGAAGGCGGGTATCCTGAACGAGATCGTTGTGGCGCCGGATGGTGTAGAGGCTCTCGACTACCTGTTCGGGACCGGGGTCTACGAGGGACGGGACTTGAGCAACAGGCCAGTCGTCGTCTTGTTAGATGTAAAGCTGCCGAAAGTCGACGGTCTCGAGGTTTTGCGGCGGATTCGGGCCGACGACAGAACCAGACTTCTCCCAGTGGTAATCCTCACATCCTCCAGAGAGGATCGCGACCTGATGGAGGGCTACAGCCTCGGCTGCAACAGCTACGTCCGCAAGCCCGTGGACTTCGATCAGTTTGCCGAAGCCGTCCGGCAGTTGGGGCTCTACTGGATGGTCTTGAACGAGGCCCCGCCAGCGAGAAAGGGATGACAGATGGATAGACCCCTCCGCGTGCTCATTGTCGAGGACTCGGAAACCGACTGCCGGCTGCTGATTCGAGCGCTTCGGCGAGGGGGATACGCGCCGGAGTTCGAGCGCGTCGACAATGCCGAAGAGATGGCCGCCGCACTGCGATCTAAGACCTGGGACATCGTCATCTCCGACCACTCCATGCCGGGGTTCAGTGCTCCTGCTGCCCTGGAGGTGCTGAAGAAGACGTCCCTGGACCTCCCGTTTATCATTGTGTCCGGCTCCATCGGCGAGGAGGCCGCCGTCGGGGCCATGAAGGCGGGGGCTCACGACTACGTGATGAAGGACAATCTGGCCAGGCTGACCCCAGCGGTGCAGCGGGAGCTTGGCGAGGCGGGGGTGCGGCGGGCGAAGAGGCAGGCGGAGGAGGATTTGAGGAGCCTGAACCAGGAGTTGGAGCGTCGGGTTATCGAACGCACCGCTCAACTGGAAGCCGCGAGTCTTCGAGAGCGGGAATTGGCGGATGAGGCCCAGCGGCAGACCAACCAACTGACGGCCCTATTGGAAAGCATGGGAGAAGCCGTCAGTGTAGTGGACGGCAACGGGAAGCTCCTCTTACAGAATCGAGCAGCGAGGGAGATCGCCGGCTTCCAATTCGGCAGGGCTGACGAACTGCTCGACTACCTTCAAGCAGGCCGGGTGCTGTACCCAGACGGATCCAGGGTGACAGCGGAGAACATTCCCATGAGCCGTCTGATGCGTGGGGAGTCTTTCGCCGGGGTCGAGATGATTTTCCGGCCTCCCGACCGACCCGATCGCATGCTCCTGTTCTCGGGAAATCCGCTGCGAGACGAGGATGGCAAGATGGCCCTGGGCATCCTGATTTTCCGGGATGTTACCGAGTTGCGGCAGCTGGAGCAGACGAAAGATGATTACGTACGGGCGGTCTCCCACGACCTGAGGAACCCGCTCACCGCTATCCTGGGCCATGCGCAGCTGCTCAAACGGTCCCTGGAGAAGGCAGGCTTGGCCGACAAGGAGGTCAAGGCCACGGAGTCCATCATCACCAGCAGCCAGCGAATGAACGACATGCTTCAGGATCTTTCGGAAGCCGCCAGGCTAGATGCGGGCCAGCTACGACCGGAGGAGCGCGTTCCCATCGAGCTGCCAGCTTTTTTCTCGGGCCTGGAGCAGAGGTCGGCGAGCCCCGCCGAGGTCGCACGGATCCACGTGTCAGTTCCGGAGGGCTTGCCCGCGGTCTTGGCGAATCCCGCCTCCCTCGAGCGGATTCTGGGGAACCTGATATCCAACGCACTCAAGTACTCGGAGCCTGGAGGCAGGATCACAGTGGCTGCGTCTTCTGAAGGTGGCCAGGTAGTGGTGTCGGTATCTGACCAGGGGTCGGGTATCCCTTTGGAGGATCTACCCAATCTCTTCACCCGGTATTACAGGACGAAAGAGGCCCGAGCCCACCGGAGCGGCCTTGGGCTCGGTCTCTACATCACGAAGGGGTTAGTGGAGGCCCACGGCGGCCGCATCTGGGTGGAGAGCGAGTTGGGAAAAGGCA
>JAJYKO010000118.1 GCA_021788565.1 Chloroflexota bacterium | reverse complement strand
GGTCGGCCTGCTGCGGATGGAGAGGGTGGTCAAAGAGCGCATGACCATCCAGGAGGCCGAGCAGGCAACGCCGGCGGGCCTGATCAACATCAGACCGGTCGTGGCTGCCATGCGAGAGTTCTTCGGTGGGAGCCAGCTTTCTCAGTTCATGGATCAGACGAACCCGCTGGCGGAGTTGACACACAAGCGAAGGCTGTCGGCTCTGGGGCCTGGTGGTCTCAGTCGCGACCGAGCGGGGTTCGAAGTGCGCGACGTGCATCACAGCCACTATGGCCGCATCTGTCCGATCGAGACACCTGAAGGCCCGAATATCGGCCTGATCGGTAGCCTGGCAACCTACGCTCAGATCAACCAGTACGGGTTCATCGAGACGCCGTACCGAAAGGTGTACCACCGCCTCCCCAACGATCCGGCGAGGACGGAGGGGCGGTACCTTTCCCAGAGGATCACCGACCCGGTAACGAGCAACGTGATCGCGGAGGCTGGGACGCTGATCGACGGCAAGCTGGCCAAGACACTGGCCAAGCTGCCCAACGCTGAGATCGACGTTCGTCCATTCGTTTCGGATGAGATCTTGCGGCTGACCGCGGACGAGGAGGAGCTGTACACCGTCGCCCAGGCGAACGTGGCTCTGAATCCTGACGGCACCTTCGCTACGGACCGAGTCTCCGTCCGAAGGGGCGAGAAGTTCCTTGTGGAGTCACCGGACCGGATCGACTTCGTCGACGTCTCGCCGAAGCAGACAGTTAGCGTGGCGACGGCACTGATCCCGTTCCTGGAGCATGATGACGCGAACCGCGCCCTGATGGGCTCCAACATGCAGCGGCAGGCCGTGCCTCTTCTGCAGCCGGAGGCCCCGTTGGTGGGTACCGGCATGGAGAGTCAGACCGCTCAGGACTCCGGCCAGGTGCTGCTGTCCAGGGTGGACGGCGTGGTGGATCAGGCCACGGCCCGTGAGATCGTGGTGCTGGATGCCGAGGGCAATCGCCACCTCTATCCGCTTCGTAAGTTCGTGCGGTCCAATCAGGGCACCTGCATCACTCAGCGCCCGATCGTCTTCAAGGGCAATCGGGTGAAAGTGGGCGATCCCCTCGCGGACAGTTCGTCCACCAGCGGTGGTGAACTGGCCCTTGGCCAGAACGTGCTGGTGGCGTTCATGTCCTGGGAGGGCGGCAACTTTGAGGATGCCATCCTGTTGAGCGAGCGTGTGGTACACGAGGACAAATTCACCTCGATCCACATCGAGAAGCACGAGATAGAGGCACGAGATACCAAGCTGGGTCCCGAGGAGATCACGCGAGACATTCCGAATGTCGGCGAGGACTCGCTGCGGGATCTGGACGAGAACGGGATCATCCGGATCGGCGCAGAGGTGGGGCCTGGCGACATCCTGGTCGGCAAGATTACGCCCAAGGGCGAAACAGAGTTGACTGCCGAAGAGCGGCTGCTGAGGGCGATATTCGGCGAGAAGGCGCGTGAGGTGAAGGACACGTCCTTGCGGGTGCCCCATGGTGAGCGCGGCAAGGTTGTGGACGTCCGTGTGTTCGAGCGTGGTAGCCACGACGAACTCCCGGCCGGCGTGAACAAACTGGTGCGGGTTAGCATCGCTCAGAAGCGAAAGATCTCCGAGGGCGACAAGATGGCCGGTCGTCATGGCAACAAGGGCGTCGTCTCCCGGATCCTTCCGGTGGAGGATATGCCGTTCCTGCCAGATGGCACGCCAGTGGACATAATTCTGAATCCGATCGGCGTGCCTTCCCGAATGAACGTGGGCCAGATTCTGGAAACGCACCTCGGCTGGGCAGCGGCGGCTCTCGGGATCAAGATGGCGACGCCGGTGTTCGACGGGGCGTCGGAAGCCGACATCAGGCGGCTTCTGGAAGAGGCGGGTCTGCCGGCCTCTGGCAAGATCACCCTGTTTGACGGACGGACCGGAGAGTCGTTCGATCAGCCGGTGACGGTGGGGCAGATATACATGCTGAAGCTGGTCCACCTGGTTGAGGACAAGATCCATGCTCGCTCCACTGGGCCGTACTCGCTGATCACCCAGCAGCCGCTGGGTGGCAAGGCGCAGTTTGGCGGCCAGAGGTTTGGAGAGATGGAGGTGTGGGCGCTCGAGGCGTACGGCGCAGCCCACATCCTGCAGGAGATCCTGACGGTCAAGTCCGACGATGTAGTGGGCCGCGTGAAGACATACGAGGCCATCGTGAAGGGGGACAACCTGTTCGAGGCAGGGGTCCCAGAGTCTTTCAAGGTGCTGGTGAAGGAGCTTCAGAGCCTGGGGCTTGGAGTGGAGATACTGAACGAGGAGGAAGAGAGTATTCCGTTGCTGGAGGATGCAAGCACGGACGCGACCCATGTCCTGGACGTGGATATCTCCAGAATGGAACGATAAACGAGCTATTAGCTAATAGCGATTAGCCATCAGCGATTAGCGTTTGGCAGTCGAGAGGCAGCACTTAGCGATTAGGAGTTCGATCTAATCGCTAAGTGTTAATCGCTAATCGCTCCAAGAGGAGGATGGGCCTTCATGCTCGAAGTCAATAATTTCAACGCAGTGCGGATTATGCTCGCCTCCCCGGAGACGATACGGAGTTGGTCCAAAGGCGAGGTCACCAAGCCGGAAACGATCAACTATCGTACCCTGAAACCGGAACGAGACGGGCTTTTCTGCGAACGCATCTTCGGTCCCACAAAGGACTGGGAGTGCGCCTGCGGCAAATATAAGCGGGTCAGATACAAGGGCATCGTCTGCGACAAGTGTGGTGTAGAGGTCACCCGGGCGAAAGTTCGGCGAGAGCGGATGGGACACATCGAGCTTGCTTCGCCGGTCAGCCACATCTGGTTCGTTAAGGGAACTCCCAGCCGGATCGGGCTGCTTCTGGACATGACTCCGCGCGTGTTGGAGCAGGTGCTCTATTTTGCGAAGTACATAATCATCGAGGTCGATGAAACTGCTCGCCAGAAGGCGGTCGAGCAGGTCGAGCACGAGGTCGAATCCCGGGTGTCCCGTATCGAGCGGACGGCGGACGAGCGGGTTACCGAACTACAAGAGGACCTGGGCGGCAGCGTGGAGAAGCGTCGCGAGGAGAAGGCCACCAGACTGCGCGATTTTGAGGCGCGGAAGGTGACCGCCATCGACGAGGTGAGCCAGGCCGCTCAGGCGGTGGACGAGCGCCTCCAGGGCCTGATTGGCAAGGCCGCTCCCGAAGCAATAGCCTTCCCCGCGGCGAACATCGTTCTGGTCGAGCAGGACGCGGCCGTTCGACGTGAGCATCGTGATGAACTGCGGCGCCTGGCCCAGGAGCAGATCGACAGGATCGAGCTGGAATTCCAGACAGAGCAGGACAAGGTCACCGCCCGAGTTGATGCCGAGATCGATGCCCTCAACTACAACGTCGACGAGCAGGTCGACGAAGCTCGTAACAAGGCCGCGACTGAGGTCGACTCAGTAAGGAACGCCGGCGAGGCTCGCATTAAGAAGATCGAACAGGTCAAGGTCATGCAGACCCTCAGCGAGCTGGAGTATCGGGAACTGCTGGATCAGTGCGGCAGAATCTTCCGAGCCGGGATGGGGGCTGAAGCGGTCCGCGAGCTAGTGGAGCATGTGGACATGGATCAGCTCGCCGCTCAGCTCCGAACCGAGACTCGGTCATCCTCCGGCCAGAGGCGAAAGAAGGCAACCAAACGGCTCCGTGTTGTAGAGGCCTTCCGAAAGTCCGGTAACCGCCCGGAGTGGATGATCATGAGCGTACTGCCCGTGCTTCCTCCGGATCTTCGCCCAATGGTGCAGTTGGACGGCGGGCGGTTTGCGACAAGCGATCTAAACGATCTGTACCGGCGCGTGATCAACAGGAACAACCGCCTCAAGAGACTCCTCGATCTCGGAGCGCCGGAGATCATCATCCGCAATGAGAAGCGCATGCTTCAGGAGGCGGTGGACTCCCTGATCGACAACGGGCGGCGCGGAAGGGCCGTTTCCGGCTCCAGCAACCACAAGTTGAAGTCCCTCAGCGACATGCTGAAGGGCAAGCAGGGGCGGTTCCGCCAGAACCTGCTGGGCAAGCGCGTGGACTACTCCGGACGGTCTGTGATCGTGGTCGGTCCTGAGCTGCACCTGCATCAGTGTGGGCTACCCAAGAAGATGGCGCTGGAGCTGTTCAAGCCGTTCGTGATGCGTAAGCTGGTGGAGCGGAACTTTGCCCACAACATCAAGAGCGCCAAGAGGATCGTCGAGCGGGTGCGGCCGGAGGTGTGGGACGTTCTGGAAGAGGTGATCGCCGATCATCCGGTTTTGCTGAACCGTGCCCCGACCCTGCACAGGCTGGGTATTCAGGCGTTCCAGCCAACCCTCATCGAAGGGAGCGCTATTCAGATTCACCCGCTGGTGTGCGCGGCCTTCAACGCCGACTTCGACGGAGACCAGATGGCGGTTCACGTTCCGTTGTCCGGACCAGCGAAGGACGAGGCTCGGAGGCTGCTGCTCTCGATGTATAACCTTCTGCTGCCCTCCAACGGGGAGCCTGTGGTGTCGCCCACGCTGGATATGGTGCTGGGCTGCTACTACATGACCATGATGAAGAGCGGCATGGGAGAGAAGGGCGAAGGCAAGGTATTCGGGGACTTCGACGACGCGCGCCTGGCCTACGACCTGGGGCTGGTCAGTCTTCACGCTCCAATCAAGGTGAAGGCGCCGGACGGTGGTGATGAGTTCGTCACGACGACCGTGGGGCGGATCCTGTTCAACGAGGTGCTCCCTCCGGAGATGGGTTTCCGGAACGAACAGATGGACAAGGGAACCCTGAAGCGGCTCGTGGGTGAGGTGTTCCGCCGGTTCAGGAACGAGAAGACCGCCGAGGTGGTGGACCGGATCAAGCACATCGGCTTCGAGTTCGCTACCAAGTCGGGCATCACCATCGCCATTGAGGACATTTCCATCCCAGAGCAGAAGGAAGGCATCCTGGCTGATGCCGATGCCAAGGTCGCTCAGGTGGAGAGGCAGTTCCGTCGAGGTCTGATCACCGACGAAGAGCGCTACAACGAGGTGATCGAAATCTGGACCCAGGCCAAGGAGGAGGTCACCTCCGCGGTGAAGGAAGCCCTGGATCCGTACGGTTCCGTGAACTTGATGGCAAGCTCTGGGGCAAAAGGTAACGTGCAGCAGATCTCCCAGATGGCCGGTATGCGAGGCCTGATGGCAGATCCTTCGGGGCGGATCATCGAGCTCCCAATCCGATCCAGCTTCCGAGGTGGGCTGAGCGTGCTCGAGTACTTCCTCTCGACGCACGGTGCCAGGAAGGGTCTCGCCGACACCGCTATTAGGACGGCCGACTCCGGCTACTTGACCAGGCGATTGATCGACGTAGCCCAGAACGTCATCGTCCACGAGCAGGACTGCGGTACCGAGGCCGGCGCGTGGTACGACGGCTTGAGCAAGCATGATGCCGATGTGGCTCGCGACAAGGTGCTTGGGCGCCTTGCGGCCGATCCAGTGATCGATCCGACCACCGGCGAGGTGATCGTTGATCGCAACGAGTTGATCGACGAGATTGCGCTCAACCGCATTCTCGATGTTGGGATCGAGCGTGTATACGCTCGTTCGCCCATGACCTGCGAGTCGCGCTTCGGTGTCTGTCAGTTCTGCTACGGTCGCCACCTGGGCACTGGAGAGCTGTGCAAGCCGGGCGACGCAGTGGGTATCGTGGCGGCACAGTCCATCGGCGAACCTGGTACGCAGCTGACTATGCGTACCTTCCACACCGGTGGCGTCGCAGGATTGGACATCACCAGCGGTCTACCCCGCGTGGAGGAGCTGTTCGAGGCTCGGGTGCCAAAGGGCGAGGCGGTGCTGAGCGAGATCGACGGCGTGGTTCAGGTGGAGCGCGCCGAGGATAGGAGAGTCATACGGGTGGTCTCGCGCGAGACCTACCGAGATGATTATCCGGTGCCTGAGGGGTACGAGGCCGTCGTTCGGTCGGGTGACAACGTCTCGGCTGGAGACGTGCTGGCAGCCCTTGAGGGCAGCGAGCCGGTGACCGCCAGGGTGAATGGAGTGGTCGAGAACGTCGGCGACAACGTCACCCTCTCATATGAAGAGGTGGAGGAGCGCGAGTACGACGTTACTCCTTCCGCTCGAATCAAGGTGGAGAACGGCCAGCCGGTCAACGCTGGCGATCAGCTCACTGAAGGGTCCAAGAACCCGCAGGATATCCTGCGGATCCAGGGCAAGGAAGAGGTTCAGCGGTACATGGTGGACGAGGTCCAGGAGGTGTACCGGTCTCAGGGTGTGAGCATTAACTACAAGCACATCGAGATCATCATCCGGCAGATGCTGCGGAAGCTGAGGGTCGACTCCCCCGGTGACACGGATCTGCTGCCGGGCGAGTTGATCGACCGCTTCACCTATGAGGAGAAGAACCGACAGGTGCTGGCCGAAGGCGGCGAGCCTGCGACCGCGCAGCCGGTGCTGATGGGCGTCACTAAGGCGTCCCTGAACACCGACAGCTTCCTGGCTGCGGCATCGTTCCAGGAGACCACAAAGGTGCTGACCGAGGCAGCCATCAGCGGGAAGACCGACAAGCTGATGGGGCTGAAGGAGAACGTGATCATCGGCAAACTGATCCCCGCCGGCACCGGCGTGGAGGCTAGGCGACTGGCAGCCCAGCAGGCGGTGTCCCCGTGGGCCGGGTGGGCCAACGAACCCGAGTCAGAGACGGACGCAGAGATCGTCGAGGAGCCGCCTGTAACGGCTCCTTGACAGAAGGCTCCATCATTGGTACACTTGGCAATTGCCGTGTCTGGCGCCTGCCCCCCGCGCGAGGGCAGGCGTTGGGCTGAAGTAGCCACGTAGTGAAGCAGTCCGGGGAGGAGTGAGATCTTGCCCACGATCAGCCAATTGGTCCGAAAGGGTCGAAAGAGGGTAACGAAGAAGACGACCGCGCCAGCCCTACGATTCAATTACAACGCGCTGGAGCGAAAGACGAGTCGCACTGACGGAGCACCGCAGAAGCGGGGCGTGTGCACGCAGGTGAAGACGATGACGCCGAAGAAGCCGAACTCCGCGCTACGGAAGATCGCCAGGGTCCGGCTCACCAATCAGATGGAAGTCACCGCGTACATTCCTGGGGAGGGGCACAACCTGCAGGAGCACTCTGTTGTGCTGATCCGAGGCGGGCGCGTGAAGGACCTCCCGGGTGTGCGGTACCACATCATCCGCGGTGCGCTGGATACGGCCGGCGTCAAGGATCGCAAGAAGGGTCGGTCGAAATACGGAGCCAAGGCGCCAAAGGCTCCGGGCGTCAAGTAGGGCGCAGAGAGTTAGGCTGACGGTGGATACCGGGCCAGGAATCAAGTAGAACACTCTGGCCCGGTATTCATGTCGAATAATGTAGGAGCGAAGCACCAATACACGGACGTTTTCCGCTTCGCCGAATGCGCGAGCGCTTCGCTCTTATTAGTCTTTGGAGGATAACATGCCGAGGCGTGCACGGGTTGTCCGCCGGCCGATTGTCCCGGATGCGAGATATGGCAATCGGACGATCTCCAAGTTCATAAACAAGATCATGGAGCGTGGCAAGAAGAGCCTCGCCGAGACGATCATCTACGATGCCCTCGATCACATCGAGAAGCAGACCCGTCGCAGTCCGGTGGATACCTTCGAGCAGGCAATCCGCAATGCGACGCCGGTGCTCGAGGTGAAGCCGCGCCGCGTTGGCGGTGCTACCTATCAGGTGCCCGTGGAGATCAAGGGCGATCGCAGGTTCGCTCTAGCCATTCGGTGGCTCCTCGCATCCGCCAGGGGGCGCTCAGGCCACTCGATGGCCGAGAAGCTAGCTTCTGAATTGATGGATGCCGCCCACGGGACGGGGGCAACGATAAAGAAGCGAGACGACGTACACAGGATGGCTGAGGCCAACAAGGCCTTCGCTCATTACAGGTGGTAATTTAGGTCAGTATGTCACGGGCAGTATCTCTCGAGAGAACTCGTAACATCGGAATAATCGCCCACATCGACGCCGGGAAGACCACCACGACCGAGCGGATACTGTTCTACACCGGTAAGACCTACAAGATCGGTGAGGTACACGAAGGCACGGCGGTGATGGACTGGATGGAGCAGGAGCGTGAGCGCGGCATAACGATTACTGCCGCCGCTACCACGTGCTTCTGGAACGATCATCAGATCAACATCATCGATACTCCCGGTCACGTCGATTTCACGGTCGAGGTTGAGCGCTCTCTGAGGGTGCTGGACGGCGGCATCGTCGTGTTTGACGCCGTGGCCGGGGTGGAGCCACAGTCCGAGACGGTTTGGCGGCAGGCCGACCGTTACCACGTGCCCCGAATCTGTTTTGTCAATAAGATGGACAGAACCGGAGCCGATTTCTTTCGAACGATACAGATGATCAAGGATCGGCTGGGGGCCAACCCCGTGCCGGTTCAGATGCCCATCGGGCAGGAGCAGGCGTTCCGGGGGGTGGTGGACCTCATCGACATGGAAGCCATCATCTTCGGCGACGACGCCTCGGCTCCGATAGAGCGTGGTCCCATCCCTGAGCAGTTGATGGAGGAGGCGAGCGCCCAGCGCGAGCACCTCGTGGAGAAGATCGTAGAGACGAGCGACGAGCTAATGCTTCGATACCTCGAGGGCGAGCAGGTAGCGCCCGCGGAACTGCGACAAGCACTTCGGCGGGCAACGCTCAGCTACACGTTGGTTCCCGTTCTGTGCGGGAGCGCTCTCCGCAACAAGGGAGTCCAGCCGATGCTGGACGCGGTGGTGGACTACCTGCCTTCCCCCCTGGACGTTCCTCCGATTACCGGGATCAATCCCACCACGGGCGAGACGGTAGTCAGGGAAGTTGACGAAGCCGCCCCGTTTTCTGCTCTCTGCTTCAAGATTGTGTCAGACCCCTACGTCGGTCGCCTGGCCTATTTCCGCGTTTATTCTGGCAAGCTTTCTGCCGGTTCCTACATTTTCAACGCCACCAAGGGCCAGAAGGAACGTGTGGCGAGGCTGCTTCAGATGCACGCTAACCACCGAGAGGAAATCGCGGAGGTGGGCGCAGGCGACATTGCGGCCGCGGTTGGGCTGAAGAATTCCTTCACCGGCGACACGTTGTGTGACGAGAGCCACCCGGTGGTATTTGAGTCGATCAAGTTCCCCGAGCCGGTCATCTCGGTGGCTATCGAGCCCAAGACCAAGGCCGACCAGGATAAGATGGGCGGCGCGCTTGCCAAGCTAGGTGAGGAGGACCCCACCTTCCGGGTGCGGACCGACCTGGAGACCGGACAGACTATCATCTCTGGCATGGGGGAGCTTCACCTAGAGGTGATCGTCGATAGGATGATGCGGGAGTTTCGGGTTGACGCCAACGTGGGCAGGCCGCAAGTGGCGTACCGCGAGACGATCTCTCGTCCAGCCAGGGCGGAAGGACGTTTCGTGCGTCAGACTGGCGGCCATGGCCAATACGGCGACGTGTGGCTCGAGGTGGAGCCGCTGCCGGCTGGGTCCGGGCTGGTGTTTGTGGACAGGATTGTGGGCGGCGCCGTTCCCAGAGAGTACATATCGGCCGTAGAAGCGGGGGTACGCGAGGCGACGGAGACCGGTGTGATCGCGGGGTATCCCCTCGTTGATCTCAAGGCTACCCTCGTTGATGGGTCGTATCACGAAGTCGATTCGTCCGAGATGGCTTTCAAAATCGCCGGCTCCATGGCGCTGAAGAATGCGGCTTCGAAGGCCGCCGCCATTATGCTTGAGCCGCAGATGAAAGTTGAGGTTGTGGCTCCAGAAGAGTTCCTCGGCGACGTACTCGGCGACTTGAGCGCCCGACGAGGACATATCTTGGGCTCAGATGCACGGGGGAACACGCAAATTGTCAGGGCTCAGGTTCCCCTGGCCGAAATGTTTGGGTACGCAACGGACCTTCGCTCCATGACCCAAGGGAGAGCTACCTATTCAATGGAGTTCTCTCACTATTCGCCAGTGCCTGCGTCGGTAAGCGAGGAAGTTGCGTCTAGGTCGCGCCCTTAGAGGTTAGGACAAACCGCGCAGAAGTAGTGTCAGGAGGGTTTTGACACCATGGCGAAGAAGAGGTTTGAGCGGACGAAGCCTCACGTGAACGTGGGGACGATTGGGCACATTGACCACGGGAAGACGACATTGACGGCGGCGATCACGAAGGTACTGGCGATGAGGGGTGAG
>JAJYKO010000117.1 GCA_021788565.1 Chloroflexota bacterium | reverse complement strand
AACATGTCGTAGGCTCCTCGCGACAGTCGGCAACTAGAGCGAAGCTTAGGCGTCGCACACGTCAACATAGCTTTCCTGCAAGAAGCAATCCGGACAGCACGCACCCAGAAATGGTTGGCGGTCCGGGTTACGGTGTCGGTAAGGCGCGGGGGCAGGACTTGGCGGTAGCGCACACTTTACGCGAGTAGGCAAAGCGTGAAGGCCCGAATAGCGTGGCGCCAAGGTCGATAGGCATTCGCTCTCCCCGTCGGCCTGCCGGCGGAAATACCTGGGAAGGTGACTTTTGGCGGTCTAGTATAATTCCGCTGGACAGCTTGTCCGTAGTCCGAGTTCGAAAGGAGGCATCCTTGAGTCAGTGGGCACTCACCTCAAACCGCCTCGAGGTAAGAGACGATCTTGAGGCCATCGAAGCATACTACCAGCGGGGCTGGACCGACGGGCTTCCCGTGGTGCCGCCGACGGAAGAGCGGGTGCGGCAGTTCCTCGACTGCTGCGGCTACCGGCCCGACCAGGTGGTGGGCGTTGTGCCGCAGCGGCGACGCATCCTTACGGCTGAGAAGGTGGCCATCAACGCCGTAATGGCGGGATGCTTGCCTGCCTATGCCCCCGTGGTAATGACGGCCGTCGAAGCCCTCACCGCTGACCAGTTCAACCTGCACGCTTCGACTGCCAGTACTGGAGGGGCAGCGCCGCTGATCATAGTCAGCGGTCCGATCGCGAGAGAGCTCGAGATCAACTTCGGGGTCGACGTCTTCGGGGCGGGACATCGGGCCAACGCCACCATAGGCCGCTCCATTCGTCTGGTGCTGATGAACCTGTGCGGAGCAAAGCCCGGGGTGCTGGATAAGGCTACTCTTGGTCATCCCGGTAAGTACAGCTACTGCATAGCCGAGAACGAGGATGCCAGCCCCTGGGAACCGCTCAGGGTAAGCAAAGGCTTTCCCGAGGAGGCCAGCACCGTTACCGTGGTCGCCTCTGAGGCCCCCCACTACGTCACCAACCACGGCAGCTACGCCCCCCAGGCGATCCTCGACAACCTGGCGGACGCGATGTCCTCCCTCGGCAGCTTCGCCAACGCCGATTGGGTGGTGGTGGTTTGCCCCGAGCACGCCGCCGTTCTGGAGCGGCATCGCTGGTCGCGCTCGGACGTCCAGGGCTACCTCACGGAGAAGTGCCGCCGCTCGGTGGCGGACCTCAAGCGAGTCGATAGGCGGCCGGGCCCGGTTCAGCCGGGCGATGAGCACGAGATGGTGCCTATGCTGTCGGATCCGGAGAGCATCACCCTGGTGGTGGCGGGTGGCGGGGCAGGAGGCTTCTCGGCAGTGATCCCTCCCTGGACGGGGGGAAAGAGTTCGCGGATGGTGACCAGGGCTATCGGCGTTTGTGTCGATTGCTGAGGGCAGGGATAGAGGAGGGTTTGATGGCTCGTGATGAGCAGAGCAGGGGATTGGTGGTGCTCGACCCGACCAACAGCGCGGAGTTCGTGGAGGTATCTCTGGCTCCGAGGTTGGACTCGCTCGAAGGCAAGGTGGTGGGGTTCCTGGACAACAGCAAGCTGAACGCGGATCGGTTCCTGGCTCTGCTGGAGCAGGAGTTGGCCAGCCGATATCACCTCGCCGAGGTAGTTCGAGCCCGAAAGCCAAGTGGCAGCAGGATCTGTCCGGAGGAGATCCTGTCGGATCTGGTGAGCCGTTGCGACGCGATCGTGACCGCCGTCGGGGATTGAGGATCGTGCAGCTCGTGCAGTGTGCACGACGGAATCGAGATTGAGGGGCGGGGCATACCCGCCGCGGTAGTGTGTACCGACCAGTTCGTCGTGATGGGGAACGCCACGGCGGAAGTGCGGGGCATACCCGGATACCGATACGCGGTGGTGCCCCACCCCACGGGCCGCCTCCCCGAGGCGGAACTGCTGGATCGAGTGCGGATGGCGCTTCCGGAGGTGGTGAGTATCCTGCTGGGGGAGTGATCCCACATGAAGTCCAGGGCTCGACTCTCTACTTTGGCAACGAGCCGAGCCCTGCTGAGCAGCTATCTTTTGCCGGAAGATGCGGAGCTTCACTCGAAGCGGCATCTACTTGCGGTTGTGGTTCCGCGCAGCGCATCCTACGGCTTCGCCGCGGCTTTCTCCGCCCTGCGTATCACAACCTGCTTCGCGGCCATGAGAACCGACAGCTTCAGGTTCTCCTCGTTGGCCACACCCTTACCCGCGATATCGAAGGCCGAGCCGTGGCCCGTGGTGCAGAACGGCATCGGCAGCCCCACCGCGGTGGTCACGGCCAGGCCGAAATCCAGCAGCTTCATCGGGATCCGGCCCTGGTCGTGGTACATGCCAACGTAGACGTCGTAGGCGTGCTCCTTGACCGTCAGGAAAAAGGTGTCCGCAGGGAACGGACCGTAGGCGTCGACGCCGAGTCTCCTGGCCTCGTCGATGGCGGGTTGGATCTCGTCGATCTCTTCCCTACCCGTCAGGCCGCCCTCCCCCGCGTGCGGGTTCAGCGCGGCGACGCCGATACGCGGGTTCTCTGCACCCGCTGCCTTAGCGGCGATGTTGGAGGCAAGAATGGTAGCTAGAACCCGCTCCTTGGTGACCATAGCGGGCATATCCTTCATGGCGACGTGCATGACCACTGTTCCCAAGGTAAATCGGGGGCTCACCGTGAACATGGTGTACTCTGAGATGCCACACAGATCGGCCATGTAGTCGTACTCATCCCCGAAGTGGAAACCCGCCTTCTTCATCGCGGCCTTGTTGAGAGGCGCCGACGCGACCCCATCTGCCTTGCCCTCGAGAGACAGTTCCACCGCTCGGGTGAGGTACGAAATAGAGGCCTTGCCCCCCGCTTCGCTCACCTCAGCTATCTTGAAGCCATCCGGCACGTTGTTCATATCGACCACCGCCAGGACCCCCGGCTCAGGTCTGGCATCTCTCGGGTCGTCGACAATGACAATGTGTGGCTCCGCGGACCAGCCCGGGCTCCCAGCCAGAAGCCGTGCGTCGCCAATCACCACTGGCTTGCACACCTCATAGACGTCTGGATGGGCAAGTGCCTTCACAACAATCTCGGGACCAATTCCGGCGGGATCCCCCATCGGAACAGCCACAACAGGAAGCCAGTTGTCAACGCGATTCATCTTTTACCCTCCTCCAGGCCGACCGGTTCGAAAGGTCAGCGGTTCGCCGCAAAGGAATTTGGCTCCTGGAATCGAGACTTCAGTCGGTCGTCCGGATGCGGCCCGCCAAAGCGTCGATTCCAGGATCGGTATAGAGCGTTATAGCTTGGCAGCTATCGCCGTCAGCAGCTCCGCGCCGCGACCGACATTGAAGACGCCGCAGGTGCACTGCCTGGCCATCTTACGGCTCCCATCCTCCGCGCTGATCTTGCCTTCCTTGACCCGTCGGGCCAAATGGCGGACCAGCGTACCAGGGATCTGGGCATGACCGCACATGGTCATGACTTCCAGGTCCTCCTTGGATGCCAGCAGCGACTCGTCGCCCCAGGTGCCCAGGGACCACTCGATGGTGTGAGGCGTACCGAGGCCCACCTTCTGGCAGCACGTTTCGACCTCGTCGAACAGCCCAGCGATGACGATGGAGCGGTCGAAGCCCTCGTCGATCAGCTCCTTCAGGACCGCGGCCACCGTGTCGATATCTCTGTAGACCGCCTGGCCGAAGCTCTTGTCGATGGATGAGATCATGAGATTCTCGCGGCCGAGAAGCTCCTCGTTGCCTCGGGACAGGTCGCCCATGAATTCGGGGTTGTGCCTGGCGCAGATCCGGAAGAACTTGTTGAACTGCTCGGCGCCGCCTTCCAGGTTGAATTTGCGGGCCGACATGGAAGTGAAGACATAGTCGGTGCTCAGGCTCTCGTGGTCGCCTCGGCGGTGAAGTGTGTGAGTCATCTTCGTCTATGCTCCTTTGCCGATGTTGCGAGTCTTCAACCAGGGGATCAGGCCGACGTTGATCTTGCCGCCGATGGAGAGCTCGAAGCCCGCCTCCTCGACTTCCTTCTTGATCGGGATCGATCCGTCTGGGTTGTACCGCACCGCCAGATCCACGCTTCCCACCGTCTTCACCTGGGCCATGGCCTCTTTGATGGTCTTAAGTGCCTCCACCACCTTGGATTCGGGCACCACAAATTCGATGATGGCCGAGAGGGCCCTCTCGCTAAGTACGTCGTCCTGCATTTTGCCGGTCTTCGGGTCCGGCATTAGCCAGGTGACTGGGTTTTCCGGCTCGAGCTCCACGCCGATCTTGCAAAGCGCCATCGCCACCTTCTCGACGTCGGAGAGGCGCGTCCCAACGCTCGGCCGCCCCATCTCGACAGCGATGCCAGCGTATCCGGGCTTCACACGATTGGTGATGTCGTTGGTCTTTATCTCTTCAGTGCCGCGTCCCGCGATCATCGTCCGCGGATGCTCGCCTGTGGGATTGCTGAACTGGGACCTGAGGATCCGCGGCCACTCGAGCGGCTGCTGATAGATGGCGTCGGTCGGGCACACCTCAGCCCTCCGGCATGCGTCGCATTCCACGCATTCCTCAAGGTCTACTACCGCAATACCGCCGTCCTCCTTGATGGCGCCCACGGTGCAATACGGTACGCACTCGAAGCACCCAGAGCATAGGTTTTCATCTATGAGCATCCTGAGACTCCTCCCTGTGATGTAGCTGGGCCAGACATCCGGCCTGGAAGGCCAGAGTGGACCTGTACTGTCAACTATTCTATACAAAGGCCCAGGAGGGGTCTAGTACTGGGCACGACTGCGCCAAGAGTCGACAAATTCGCTTCCCATTTTCACGTTAAGACTTTTTGGGAGGGACACCCCAGCGAGGAGTCCCTCCCAAACTGAAGAACAGCGCCCGTTCTAGTGGTTCACGTACTGGTCGATCGCGGCGGCCGGCACGTGCATCACCGTCTTCAGGCTCTTGCCATCTGGTGTGAACTGAGCAACGTCCCAGTCACCAAAGACGTTGTGATACTGGTTGAAGTCCTCGGGTCCAGTTGCTCCTTCGTAGTTGATCTTCTTGCCTTGGTTGAGCAGGGTCACGCAATCGGCGTAGGTGTAGCACTGCGTGCCGGGGGAGTTCGAGACATCGGTGATCTTGTTCACCCAAACCTGGTCATCAGTGGACTTGGCATCGGTCATCGCCAGTGACGCTATGATCACCGCATCGAAGGTGTTTGAACTCTGGTCAAGGGGTTGATCCGTGCCCATCACCTTCTTGTAGGACTGGACATAGTTTTCCCATGCCTTGCCCTGTGGCGGCGCTCCGGCGATCCCAACCAGCCACTTGCTGGCGTTGTCTAACCCCATCGCCTTGGCAAACTCGGCTGTAACACCGTTGTCGTCGCTGACGAAGGGGACGTTGAGGTGGCCCAGTTCCTTGATATTGGAGAAGAGGGTCGCCGCCGTCTCCGGGTCACCCTGGACGAACACCACGTCGGGATTCGCCGCGAACGCCTTGGCGACTTCAGTGCGATACGAGGTCTGATGAAGTGCAATGTGCTCGCTGTCGACCACTGTGCCACCGTGGGCCGTGAAGAACTTGGTAGTGTTATCGAGCTCGTCGGTCGCGTCGGCCGTCGCCTCGAAGAACATCGCTGCTTTCTTGTAGCCCTTCTGTATCGCGTAGTAGGCCATCGCCGCGGTGAGTGTCGTGTCAGATGGAGTTACCCGATAGACGTACTTGTACTGCATCTTGTCGACGGCGGTGGTTCCCCCGACCATGAAGGTGATCAGGTGCGCGGGATCGTACAGTTTGATCACACCCTGGATCTCCTTCGAGGTTGGTCCGAGCTCGAAGGCCGGGTTCTGGGTCGCAAGCTTGTGCCAGGCCGGCACCGCATCCACGGGGTCGCTCGCGGTGTCCTCCAGAGACTCCTTCAGTGGATGACCCATTACTCCGCCATGCGCGTTGACCTCCTGCACGCCCACCTTGGCGCCGGCGTCAATTTGGCGGCCGTAAGCGGCGCCTCGACCGGTCATCGAGAACAGTTCCCCCACCGTTAGGGGTGTGCCAGAGGCGGCTGCGGTGCCGCTTGTGGGGCTGGCGGCGGTGCCATTTGTTGGACTGGCGGCAGTGCTGCTTG
Organism: Chloroflexota bacterium; assembly: GCA_021788565.1. The sequence goes on along the minus strand of JAJYKO010000117.1, from coordinate 4,113 downwards.
TTGAACTGGCGGCGGTGCCACTGGTTGGGCTGGCGGCGGTGCCACTCTTGGGACTGCTAGCTGGGCTGGCGCTGCTGCACGCGACACTCAGCACCAAGATGCCAAACATGGCCGCGGGTAGCCAGGGACTTCTCCTGGGTATCATCTCGGTACTCCTCTTTTGGCCTTTAGTGCCTAACTGTTTGTCTCGCCACCAGGCGATTCTGAACCGTCACCGCCGAGGAAGATGCTGGGCAAGTCTTGCCGGGCTACCTCCGCAGCAGTTCCCTCGAGTCGATTGCGACCGGCTACAAGCACGTACACCCGGTCGGCGTTGGTGACCGCCAGATCGACGTTCTGTTCGACCACGATCACCGCGGTACCCGCCGCGGCGACGCGTTTGACCTGCGTCCACACCACCGCCGTGTACGCTGGGGAGAGCCCTGCCGTTGGCTCGTCCAGGAGGACGACCTTAGGCTCGAGCATCAACGAGCGGGCTAGCGCCAGCATGTTCCGCTGGCCGCCGCTGAGATTGCCCGCCTTCTTGGCCCTGGCCTCCGCCAGGTCCGGGAAAATTTCCAGCACCTCCTCTATGCGCTGCTGCACCCCTCCTTCCTTTGTGTAGCCACCCATTTCGAGATTCTCGACCACACTCATCGACGGGAAGACGTTGTCGACCTGGGGCACGTACGCCATCCCCATGCGCGCTATTCGGTGCGGTGGCATGCCCCCGAGCTCCTGACTGGCCACGCGAACGCTTCCGGTCGTCTGGCGCAGCAGTCCGAAAATCGCCTTCAGAAACGTGGATTTGCCTGCCCCATTGGGCCCGATGAGGGCCACCACAGAGCCCGAGTCGGCGCTCACGGATACGTTCTCAATGACAGGAACCTTGCCGTAACCGGCGGTGATTGATTCAGCCTGCAGCGCGGGCATGCAACGACCCTCCCAGGTAGGCGTGAATGACCTCTTCGTTCTTTCGAAGGTCGGCCATCGTGCCGGTTGCGAGGGTACGACCCTCGGCCATGACGATAACGTGATCGCACATCTGCTCGACCACGTTCAGGTTGTGCTCGATCATCAAGAATGTGATCCCGTCCTCACAGAGCGACGTGATGTGGCGGGCAAGCAACCGAACCAGGGCCGGGTTGACCCCCGCCATCGGCTCATCCAGTATCAACAGCCTCGGCTCCGCCATCACGGCCCGCGCGAGCTCGAGCAGCCGCTTCTGACCGCCACTCAGGTTTCGAGCGTACTCGTCCCGCTGTTCGTAGAGGCCGAAGGTGTTAAGGCGGTCAAGCGCGCGGTCGAGCAGCATCCGATCCCCCTGCTGACCCACCGACGGTCGCAGAATCGCGGTGAAGAAGCGTTCACCAGCCTGGGACTGCGCCGCCACCATCATGTTCTCCAGCACCGTCAGCCCACCGAACTCTCGAGAGATCTGGAACGTTCGAATGAGGCCTCTGCGCGCGATCTGGTGACTGACCCGACCGGTTATGTCGGCTCCGGCGAAGCGCACATTCCCGGTATCCGGCTTGAGTGCACCGGCCACGATGTTGGCGAGGGTCGTCTTGCCAGCGCCGTTAGGACCGATGAGGGCCGCAAGCATTCCGCGCTGCAATTCGAAGCTGCAGTCGCTCACCGCCCTGAGTCCGCCGAAGCTGCGCGAGACGTGGTCGATCTCCAGGATCTTCTCAGTCGACTGGGACATCGCTCACCACCTTTCGCTCCCGCTTGAGCGGTATATCGAAAAACCTCTTCCTGCTCTCCGGAATGAGGCCCTGCGGTCTGAACCAGAGCACGGCTATCAACAGCACGCCGACCAGGATGTTGCGCACCGCCGGGATGAGTTCCGCGTGGCCCTGGACAGCGGGTAGGTACCTCGTGGCTTCTATGAAGATCACAGGAACCAGGAGTGAGCCAATCACCGACCCAAGGTTGTTGGCCCGCCCACCGATCAGCATGGCGGCCCAGATCAGGAAGGTTTCTGGAGGGGTCCATCCTCCAGGGTTGAAGGCGCTGATGAATCCGATAAGCAGAGCTCCCGCGATGCCGGAGTAGACGCATCCCACGACCATGGCGACCATCCGCATCGCGTAGGTGTTCTTGCCGTAGGCCTCGGCGACGTCGAGATCCTCTCGGATCGCACGCAAGGCGCGGCCGAAAGGCGAGTTGTAGATGCGATTCGCCACCAGCCAAAGGAGCACCATAACGATGCCGGCGAAGAAGACATAGAAGAGCGTGTAGGTGTTGGGATCCAGGTTGAGGATGTCGTCGAATGGATACGGGACCCCGAGCAAGCCATCGAATCCGTTGAAGAGCCATCGCTGGTTGCTGACGAAGTCGTAGGCTATGGCGCCCACTGAAACGGTGACAATGGCTAGATAGTCGCTGCGCAACCTATTCAACGCTACCAGCCCGACCAGCGCCCCCAGGATTCCAGCTGCGACCGCGCCCAGCACCATTGATGCGGCGAAGTTCCAGTTCAGCCCAAGGATGTAATGAAGATCCCCGGACGGCGTGCCCATCGCGCTGGCGCCCGCGAAATAGGCCCCTGTGGCGAAGAAGGTAATGTAGGTGAAATCCACGATCCCGGCGTAGCCGAACTGGATATTCAGGCCCCAGGTCATGATGTTGAATATGAAGAAGAACACCACCAGAGTGGCCAGGTAGTACAACCACTGGTCCATCAGTTCCTCCCCCCCACTCTCATCAGACCCTGTGGCCGGAATAGGAGGATCAGGATCAAGATCGCGAACGCTATGTCGTCCTTGAAGGCCGAGTTGACCAGCACAGCGGAGACTTCGGTCGCCAATCCGATGACGATCGAACCCAGCATGGCACCGTAGGGCGAGCCAATGCCTCCCAGGACCATCGCCGAAAAGATCACGAATAGGAAGTCGTTTCCCAGCGTCGGCTGAAAGCTGGTGATGTCGAGCGCGAGCACGACGCCCGCCATGCCGGCAAGAAAGCCGCTGATCATCCAGGTGAATGCCGTGATTCGGTTGTTGTCGATCCCGCACACCATGGCGAGGTCGTGGTTGTCCGACATCGCCCGCATGGCCTTGCCGAGCTTGGTCCGGCTGAGCAGGAGATGGACCGCGAGCATCGCGAGGAATGCCACCACCATGATCAGGATCTGGTTGGTCGTGAACGAGAATGGTCCGGCGTGGAAGGGCAGCTGCGTGCTCACGTCGAACGTCTGGAAGTTGGCGCCCCAGACGGCGAGGATTGCATTGGATAGTATGAGCGAGAGTCCGAATGTGACTATCAGGATGTAGCGGAGGGCGATTCCCTTTCTGACGAAGGGGCGCAAAAGGATGTGGTTGATGACCACTCCGCAGAGCCCGACGAGCAGCGCGCCTCCGATCATGGCCAGCCATACGTTGATGTGCAGGTCCCGATTGAGTACCCAGGCGAAGTAGGCACCCATGGTCAGGAACTCACCGTACGCGAAGTTCACGTAGTTCGTGATCCCGAATTGGAGCGCCAGGCCGACGGCGGCCAGGGTCAGGATCGAGGCAGTCACGAGGCCGAAGCCCACAGCCAAGAAGAAGACGCTCAAGTGGAGACCCCCTTTTCCGATTTCATTCGCTGCCGTATGGACTATTGTCTTCAATCTGTGATATTATTTGCACACAATAGTCGAGTTGTCAATATTCAAGTTGTCGAATTTCTGGTCGTCGTTCTTCCCCAGGTGGAGTAATGTGTGGGGGCACACTGGCCCGCGGGAAACTCAGAATAGAAGGGCAGACTGGGAGGTTCACTATGGTAGTGCAAACTCGGGAGCGGCGAATACAGCAGCCAAGCCTCGTGCAGCTCGCGGCCGAAGCCGTCCGCGAGATGATCCTCTCGGGCGAGCTCCAGCCCGGAGATCGCCTTGTCGAAGAGCGCCTCACCGCCGAGCTCGGCATCAGCCGGCCACCCCTCCGGGAGGCAATGCGCCTGCTCGAGAGGGAGGGCCTGCTCGTGAATATCCCCAGACGAGGGGTGTTGGTCACGCCCCTGACTCCTAAGGATATCTACGAGATCTTCACCCTTCGCGCCGTCTACGAGCGGATGGCGGTGGACCTGGGAATTCCAGTGCACGATCCGGAGCGCCTGGAAAGGGTGCGCAAGGCATTAGGGGAGATGGAC
>JAJYKO010000116.1 GCA_021788565.1 Chloroflexota bacterium | reverse complement strand
TCATTGCGGATCTCCCCGCGGGATATGCTCCACCCTCGATCGTCCGCGGCGGCGAGGCCGTCAGGATCATGACGGGTGCGCCTCTGCCTCCGGGTACCGACGCCATCGCCCGTTCCGAGATCACCGGGCGGGGCGATGGCACCGTTCTCGTATTAGCCGCGGTCGGCCCCGGGCAGGACGTCCGCTTCAGCGGCGAGGACGTCAAGAAGGGAGATGCCGTGCTCGCGCGGGGAACGCTGGTTCGCCCTCCGGAGGTGGGGATGCTGGCCACACTCGGGAGGAGGGACGCGGCAGTAGTTCGGAAGCCCCGAGTCGCCGTACTTGCGACGGGTGATGAACTAGTGGATCCGTGGGAGCCTGTGACACCGGGCAAGATCCGAAACAGCAACCTCTACAGCATCTCCGCGCAGGTGAAGGCGTGCGGTGCAGAGCCGATCCCGCTTGGCATAGCGCGGGACACCGTGGAGCAGCTAGAGGCGAAGGTGCGCCTCGGCGCAGAGGCGGACATGTTGATCACCTCCGGCGGGGTTTCCGTTGGCGACTACGACGTGGTAAAGACGGTTCTGGCGAGACTGGGGGAGATCCTGTTCTGGAAGGTCTTGATGCGGCCGGGCGCCCCTGTTGCCTTCGGGCATATCCAGGGAAAGCCGATGTTCGGCTTACCGGGAAATCCCACCGCCTCGATGGTGGCCTTCGAGCAGTTCGTGCGCCCTGCTATCCTCAAGATGTCGGGGCGAACGGCACTTCGCAGGCGCGAGGCAGAGGCAACCCTGGAAGATAACCTCAAGAACAGACCTGGTGTGCGGAACTTTGTCCGCGCGATCGCCGTGGAGAGGGACGGCCAGTGGTACGTGCGGCGTGCCGGGGAGCAGGGCTCGGCTATGCTGCGCAGCATGGTGCGGTCCAACGCCCTGCTCGTCGTGCCGGAGACGGCTAGCAAATTGAGCCCGGGGGACAAGGTCCGAGTACAGCTGCTGGACCTTCCCGAAGTCGAGTGATGAGTAGTGAGAGATGCGCCTGCCTCATACTCATCATTCATTAGTTACTACTGAAACAGAGGCACTAGTGAGCGAATTGACTCACTTCGACGACACGGGTCGGGCCCGAATGGTCGACGTGACAGAGAAGAACGAGACGGTGCGCGTCGCCACGGCCCGAGGCGCCGTCCGTATGAAGCCATCCACACTGGAACTGATCGAGCAGGGAAAGGTCGCAAAAGGCGACGTGCTGGCAGTCGCCCAGGTGGCCGGGATCATGGCGGCCAAACGAACCCCGGATCTAATCCCCATGTGCCATCCGCTGGGCATCACGGGTGTAGAGATGCGGCTGGAGCTTAACCATGAGGAGTCGTTGGTGGAGATCTCCGCGACTGTGCGGCTTGCCGGCAGAACGGGGGTCGAAATGGAGGCGCTCACAGCCGTATCGGTGGCTGCGCTAACCGTCTACGACATGTGCAAGGCCGTGGACCGGGAGATGATCATCGATCAGATACGGCTCATGCACAAGGCAGGCGGCAAGAGCGGGGAGTTCCGCCGCGAGTGACAGGGAGGGTTGCGCATGGCAGTCGCGAAGTACGCCATTCTCACGATGAGCGACAAGGGATCGAGGGGCGAACGTGAGGACCGGAGCGGGAAGGTAATTCAAGACGTCGTCGCCGAACTGGGCGGTGAGGTTGCCGCCTACGAAATCGTGCCGGACGAGAGAGAACGCATCCAGGAAAAGCTCGTCTCCTGGAGCGATCAGCTCCGTGTGGACGTTATCATCACGACCGGTGGCACCGGCCTAGCCTCGCGGGACGTGACCCCGACCTCCACCCTGGATATAATCGACTACGAGGTGCCGGGTATACCGGAGGCCATGCGGGCCGAGAGCCTGAAGAAGACGCCAAACGCCATGCTTTCGCGCATGGTAGCCGGGGTGCGCGGCCACACGCTCATCGTGAACCTGCCGGGCAGTCCGAGAGCCGTCCAGGAGTGCCTGGACGTGATCAAGCCGGCCCTACCCCACGCCGTGGAGACCCTTCGAGGCGAAGTCGGCGACCACGCCAGGTCGTAGTGACGTCCTGGAATCGACGCATTAGCGGGAATAGCCCGGACGGCCGTTGTAGGGGCGGCTCGCGAGCCGCCCCTAGTCTCGATTCCAGGATGCATCAAGCCTCACGTGACGAAGGTGCAGATCCCGGGTGATATCGGGTTACTTCTCCTTGATGAACCGCTTGACGGTGTCCAGAAGCTGGCCGACGTCGAACGGCTTGGGCATGAATCCGTCCGCCCGGGCCTCCGTCAGGTCCGGGTTTGGAGCCGCACTGAACAGTAGCACCGGTATATCCGAGGTGGAGGGATCGCTCTTGATCCTCCTGGACACCTCTCGGCCATCCAGTCCGGGCATCATCACGTCCACCATCGCCAGATCAGGATGCTCCTCCTTGGCGAGCCGAAGGGCTTCGGGGCCGTCCGGAGCCTGAATCACCAGGTATCCTTCCATCTCGAGGGCAAAAGCCACCAACTCGGTGATAGCCTGCTCGTCATCGGCAACGAGCACTTTCTTTTCAGTGTTGTCGTCGCTCATCGAGCGCGCCTCCTGCGCCAGTGGCCAATTCCGGTCAGCCCGAGCTCGGCGCTCCCTAAGGTATCGGCCACGTGCAGGCCACCCTCCGATATGGTGAATTCGCGGATAGCAGGATCGAAGTCGCTCTCGCGCACTTCGAGTATAGAGATAAGCCGGTGAAGCTCGGATCGCAGCTCGACGTATTGCAGGGTTATCACGTTGTCGAAGACTCCGATCCGTTCGTACGTGCCCAGCAGATCGGTCCCGCCCGTTCGGGGAAGTTCCGCGGTCACGATGGTGGTTACGTTCCGACCGGCGAGGCCGAACATGAGCGCCGCGAGGAACGCTTCAGTTCGACCTGAGCCTTCCAGTCCCGCGAGCAGGGTATCTAGACCGTCTATCACAACCCGTCGAACTCCACCGTCATCCACCGACCGAAGCAACTCCCACGCCAGGTGGTCCGGTATCAGGTCGAAGGGTGGAATCCGCCGTACCTGCGCTGTCCCATCCTCCACCATCTTCCCCAAGCCGAAGCTGAGCAGGTCGGCCTTAGCGACTAACCTGGAAGGGGCTTCGTCGAAACCGAGGTAGATCCCTCGCTCACCCTGGTGGCCACCCGCGGCGAGGAACGAAAGGGCAAGAGTTGTCTTGCCGGCGCCTGCGACACCCGTGACCAGCGTGCTCGATTCCGAGGGAATGCCGCCACGCAGCATTTGATCCAGTTCGGCGGCCCCGGTGCTCCTCCGCGTCCACTGGGCCGACGGCTGCTCTACCACATCCTGACTCGAAACGGCTTCCAGACGGGGGAACACGGAGATACCATCGTGGGTGATCGCTACCACGTGCTTGCCTGCCAAATGTTCGGCCCCCCTGAGTTTCAGGACCTCCAAGTGGCGCCTCGCCCCATGTTCGCTGCTGCGGAGGGACAGGTTGATGATGCCATCGGCCACCGTGAATTCTGGATCGGAGGCGGTCCATTCCAGCCACGGCCCAATCAGCAAGGTTGTAGCACCAAGCGAGTGAAGCTGAGCGTTCAGGTCAAAGACGAACCGCCTAAACTCCAGAATGGAGGAACCCGCCGTCTTCAAGGTGGATAAGCCATCGATGCAGACGAGGCTCGCCCGATAGTCGAGCGCGAGCCTGCGGGTCTCTTCCAGAACCGCGGGAAGGCCGCCTTCCTCCAACTTCGGATAGAGACTGACGTAGTAGATTCGATCAGCTACCGCGGAGGAGTCGAAGAAGCTAAAACCGGCCGCGTGGTCCACGAGGCGCTCCGCCGTCTCCGAGAGGGCCGCCAAGTAGAGAGTCCGACCGCCCTGCTTCGCTTGATAGTAGGCAACTTGCTGAGCCAGGGTCGTCTTGCCGGTACCCGGCAACCCGCCAATCATGTGCACAGACCTCGATCTCAGCCCCCCACGAAGCACTCGGTCCAATCCTGGGATCCCAGTCGCCATTGGCTCCATAGGCTGCTCCAATCTGATGCAGGATAAGGGATTAATTTCGAGGCGAGACCCCGCCGTGTACTTGCCAGGCGAAGGGCGATCAACGGTAGAGAATGGCGCCTATGCCGTGCTTGCTATGCTGCAATAAGCAGGCCAGATTGCACATCGAAGGTCTGTAGCGTCGCTCCAAGGCACGCCCGTGGCAAGCTGAAGAAGCTACCTCTGGCACGTCATTTGCGCTATGGACCAGCCGCCACCGGCTCCGCCCTGGGTGGAGCAGTTGGAGGCAAAACGGTCAAGTGGATAAGGGAACATTGCGGTCAACGGTCAAGCAGCGCTTCGGCATCTCGCTCCTTCCGCGCGACGGCGCGCGAGGGCAGCGTGCATACCACCTTTCGTGGTTGCAGCTGTTCCTGGCTGCTGCCACGGCGGTGGCGAGCTTCGTCCTGCTGATCGTGAGCCCCCAGATTCAGGAAATCCGCTGGCTCGTGGTGGCCCTGGCGGTCTCGCTGTTCGCGTCCTCTCTGATAGAGAGGAGAGCGGCGGGCAGCACGACGCAACCGACTGCGATTTCCGGCGGTTTTGATGGAGGGACAACCGCCATCACCAACGAGGCCCAGGCTAAGATCAGCCAGCTCGAAGTACACAGGGCCGACTACGTCGCGACTATGTCCCACGAACTCCGGACTCCGTTGACTTCCATCAAGGGATTCGCGCAACTCCTGGCCAGGGAGGAACTGCCTGATAGCAAGTCACGAGCCTACGCCAACACTATCGTCGCCGAGGCCGACAGACTCACCAGAATCGTGGATGACATCCTGGCACTCACCAGGATGGAGAGTCACGTGCTGGAGCTCCGGCTGAAACCAATATCCACGGAGGATCTCGTACGAAGTCTGTTGAGGCGGCTACAACCGGCTGTGGTGCCGGAGCGAATGAAGATCAGCCTGCCGCCCTATCTTCCCTGGATACGCGGCGACAGGGAGAGGCTGGAGCAGGCGTTGTTGCAGATCATGTTGGACACCATCCGGCATGCCCATCCAGAAATGCCGTTACTGTTGGCCGCCGAAGCCATGGACGGTAGCGTCGTCATCAGCATCGGGTACACTGCCGCTCCAGAGCGCATAGAGAGGATGACCAGGGCATTAGGCAGAATCGGGCAGTTCGGAGAGGATGGCCTCTCCACGAGGCTAGGACAGGGTGGGTTAGGTCTTTACATCTCCAAGAACCTTATCGAGGCCCACGGCGGCACCGTTCGGCTGGTCCATGCCGGGGGGCAGACAGCCGTCATCGCAGTCACTCTACCTTGCTAGATCTGGGCGGACTGCCTCCGCCATAGTCAAGGCGCGTCGCTCCCTCAACAGGGCTTAGCTGGATTCGTCGGCGCTGCACCAGTATAATTAGACGATGATAGGGGGTGTTCGAGAGAAACACTATGGATATGGATCTTGACGCTCTCCAGGAGCAACTACCGCAGCAGCAGATGAGGGTGTCGCCGCGGCTGGTGGCTGCGAACCACATTCTCCAGCTGTCGTCGATGGAGTTGCAGCAGGCAATTTCTTCCGAGTTGCAGGACAACCCTGCCCTCGAACTGATTGACGTGCCCACCTGCCCAACTTGCGGAACTCAACTGCAGGGCAGCATTTGCCCGAACTGCCTGAGACGGCAGAAGCCAGACAACGACCTTGTGGATGGCCCGGATTCTAACGACGAAGCCTACTACGGGCACGCTCTTCGTTCCGGCGACGAGGAGTTCGACCCCATCACGCAGGTTGCGGCTGAGATCAGCTTGCAGGAGCGGCTGTTAACCGAGCTCCGGTCCATTGTACATCCCGGGCTCATGCACGTCGCCGAGTACCTGGTGGGCAACCTGGACGAAAAGGGCTACCTCACCTGTACGGTGGAAGAAGCCGCTTACGAGTGCGAGGTCGACGAAGTTGACGTCGACGTCGTGCTCAAGTTGTTGCAGTCGCTTGAGCCGCCTGGAATCGGTGCCCGCAACCTTCGCGAGTGCCTGATGATCCAGTTGGAGTACCTGGAAACGGCTGGTATCACTCAGCCGCACGCCAATGACATCATCAGTACCCATCTGACGGAGTTGGGCGAACACAAGTTCAGCAAGATTGCCCAAGAGCTCCACATCTCGTCGGACGTCGTCGCCGAGGTGTGGGAGTTTATTAAGCGAGAACTCAATCCACATCCTGCGTCTGAGTTCTCGTCCGGTGGCCCGGAGCAGGATTCGCGCGAAGCGCGTTCGTCGTACGTCTTGCCGGACGTGATCATCAGCGAGAGGGATGGGCAGTTTGAAGTTGAGGTTGTGGAGTCCAAACGCTTCCTGCTTCGAGTCTCGCCGGTTTATTCACAATTGGGCGCAGAACTCGAGCGGGATGGGGAGCGCTTCTCTGACGACGAGAAGCGACACATCCAGCAGTACGTGGCCAGAGCCAAGCTGTTCATCGCCAATATCAACCAGCGCAGGCAGACCATCCACCGGATCACCACCTGCCTGGTTGAGTGCCAGCAGGAGTTCCTCTCCCTGGGGGTTCGGCACCTGAAGCCGCTCACTCGGGCCGCCGTTGCCAGCCGGCTCGGGATCCACGAGTCCACCGTCAGCCGAGCAACAGCAGCAAAGTACGTAATGCTGCCCAGCGGCGAGGTGATCCCATTCAGCAACTTCTTCACCGCGTCACTCAGTATCAAGGACGTGATCGAGGAGCTGATCAACAACGAGAAGAACCCGCTGACCGACGCGGAGATCGCGGACAGGCTGTCCCAGCGCGGCATCCACGTGGCGCGTCGCACGGTGGCTAAGTACCGCATGCAGCTAAAGATCCTGCCGTCTTCACTACGGTAGCTGATCCTAGCTTTGCCACCAACAACACAAAGAGCACGAGGCTACACGAAGGCGCCTGGTTGGGAGTCTTCGTGCGGCTTGGTGCGCTTCGGGACTTGATGGTCGATGACCTCACTCCGGGACTCATTCTAGATGGGAGAGCGAGTAGTGGACAAGGTAGTCTTGGCGTATTCCGGCGGCCTCGACACGTCAGTAGCCATCCGCTGGCTACAAGAGAAGTACGACATGGAAGTCATCGCCGTTACGATCGATGTGGGGAACGAGCGTGACCTTCCCGCGATCAAGGAGAAGGCACTCAAGATCGGAGCCGTCAAGGCGATGGTCGTCGATGCGCGGGATCTGTTCGTCAAATACTTTGTTTTCCCTGCCCTCCAAGCGGGCGCCATCTACGAGAACACGTACCCCCTGGCCACGGCTCTTGCCCGCCCCCTCATCTCTAAGATCATGGTGGACGTAGCGAGGGAAGAGGGCGCGGTAGCCATCGCCCACGGCTCGACGGGCAAGGGCAACGACCAGGTGCGATTCGACGTTTCCGTCGCCGCCCTCGCTCCCGACCTCAAGATCATCGCGCCGGTGCGTGAGTGGCGCATGACCCGTGATGATGAGATCGAATATGCCAGTAAGAACGGCATCCCCATCCCCGTCACGGCCGCCAGCCCTTACAGCATCGACGTCAACCTGTGGGGTCGCAGCATCGAGGCAGGAATACTGGAAGACCCATGGGTAGAGCCCCCTGAAGACGCCTTCCTCTGGACGGTGGATCCTCGCCGCGCCCCGGACGAGCCGGCCTACCTGGAGGTCGAGTTCGAGCATGGCATCCCCGTTGGTCTGGACGGCGAGAGGCTGGAGGGCGTCGCGCTGGTTGAGCGGGTCAACGAACTGGCCGGCAAGCACGGGGTGGGACGCATAGACACCATAGAGAACCGCCTCGTCGGCATCAAGTCTCGCGAGATATACGAGGCACCGGCGGGCGTGACGCTGCACGCTGCCCACAGAGAGATCGAGAAGATGACTCAGACCAAGGAGCAGATGCGGTTCAAGGAGAAGGTGGCTGTCGAGTTCGCGGATATGGTGTACAACGGGCTCTGGTTCTCGGCCCTGCACCAGGACCTCGCGGCGTACATCGCGAGCTCCCAGCGTCACGTGACTGGAACGATCCGGATGAAGTTCTTGAAGGGCGTGGCGCGCCCCGTCGGGCGCCAGTCACACAAGGCGCTGTACGACGTGTCGCTGGCCACGTACGAGCGGGGAGACGCGTTCGATCACTCCGCGGCGGTTGGCTTCATCAAGCTCTGGGGGCTGCCGCTTCGCACCCAGTCCCAGGTGCAGTGGATAGGCCAATCCACCGATGAGATCCTGCGGCTCACGTCTCCCGAGGCCGAGAAGACCGAATGACCACGGACCCGAAAAAGGACAAATTGTGGGGTGGACGGTTCCAGAAGGAGCTGGACTCAGAAGTCCACGCCTTCGGCGCGTCGATCCCCTTCGACCGGCGCCTGTACCGAGAAGACATCGCGGGCAGCATTGCCCACGCTACGATGCTGGCACGGCAGGGCATCCTCACCAATTCCGAGGCCGCCGCTCTAGTGAGCGGCCTCCAGCAGGTCCAGGCAGAGGTTGAGTCAGGGGCTATGGTGCCGGACCTCCGCTGGGAGGACATCCACTCTTTCGTGGAAAGCCGTCTGCGTGGGTTGGTCGGGGAGGTTGCCGGCAAGCTCCATACCGCCCGCAGTCGCAACGATCAGGTGGCGCTGGACACCAGGCTCTTCGCCAGGGCCAGCATCAAGGAGGTCGTCTCGCGGCTCGCCGGTCTGCAGCAGACGCTCCTCCACATGGCAGAGGCCAACCTTTCGGTGGTCATGCCTGGATACACCCACATGCAGCGCGCGCAGCCGATCCTGCTTGCGCACCATCTTCTGGCCTACTTCGAGATGTTCCAGCGGGATGTGGAGAGGCTCCGCGACTGCCACCAGCGCACCAACGTCCTGCCTCTGGGTGCAGGTGCCCTTGCGGGCGTCACCTACCCCATTGACCGGCATTTCGTGGCCAAGCAGTTAGGGTTCGAGTCGATCAGCCGAAACAGCATGGACGCGGTCTCCGATCGCGATTTCGTGGTAGAGGAGATGGCCGCCCTCAGCCTGATCATGGCCCATCTCTCGCGCTTCGCGGAGGAGGTGATCCTCTGGTCCACCGAGGAGTTCGGCTTCCTGGATCTGGACGAAGGCTACTCCACCGGGAGCAGCATGATGCCGCAGAAGAAGAACCCCGACGTAGCCGAGTTGATTCGTGGCAAGACCGGGAGGGTGTATGGCTCGCTGGTGGCGCTGCTGACCATCATCAAGGGGCTGCCGCTCACCTACAACAAGGACCTTCAGGAAGACAAGGAGCAGTTCTTTGACGCCGTCGATACCGCCGCGGCCAGCCTGAAGATGTTCACCGGAATGCTGGCGACGGCGAGGGTGAAATCGGAGAGGACGAAGGAGGCTGCGGCCGGCGGCTTCTCCACTGCGACCGACGTGGCAGACTACCTGGTCCGCAAGGGATTGCCGTTTCGCCAGGCCCACGAGGTGGTTGGCAAGCTGGTGCGCCAATGTCTGGAGAGGAGAGTCCAGTTCGCGGACCTATCGACTGCCGAACTGAAGGAGTTCTCGCCCCTTTTCGATGAGGACGTGAGGTCTATCGACGTGCTGGCATCGATCCAGGCGCGAGACGTTCCCGGGGGTACGGCGCTCGGTCAGGTGACCGCTGCCATCACTGAAGGCCGGCGGCTTCTATCGGCCACGGAGGCGTGGAGCGCGGTCTAACCCGATGGCTTCGTCGGTGGGCAGGGTATGGGCCAAATGTCACCGACGCTGTCGCTTCTCATCCCTGCCTGGCAACTTGTCCAGCTGAACCACGCCCTTATGCACAGGAAGTTCGCCTGCGCCCCGGCGCCGGCCCCTCCACATACCAGCCCTCCTCGCCAGCAGCGCGGCGCCGAAGCCCGCAAGAAAGAGGATTACGGGAGCTGCGTATTCCACTCACTACTCCTCGTTCGTGAACTACTCCTTCACAGGATTCGAGGCGATAGCCGCGATCAACTCCCTGCAGAATGCCGGCAGGTCCTCGGGCGTCCGGGAGGTCACCAGGTTGCCATCGCGAACCACCTCCTGGTCCACGTAGGTGGCCCCAGCGTTCGTCACGTCATCCTTGATCGCCTTGACGCAGGTCATCGTCTTTCCTCTCAGGATTTGCGCCGAGACCAGCACCCAGCCCGCGTGGCAGATTGCGCCGATGATCTTCCCCTGGTCATTCGCTTCCTTCACCAGATTGAGAACCGAAGGATAGCGACGGAGACGATCCGGCGCCCACCCGCCGGGGACGATGATAGCGTCGAACTGGCCAGCACTCACAGTATCGGCCTC
>JAJYKO010000115.1 GCA_021788565.1 Chloroflexota bacterium | reverse complement strand
ATTTGAGCTATCATCTCCTCAGGGATGTCCGAGTATAGTTCCGGCTCGCCGCTCCGTATCACATTGGGCACCCCATGCAGATCATTCATGTCGGGGGCGTAGCGCAACGCTGTGTGCCTCGCCATTTCCACTTTCTGCGGGTCCACGTGGGCCAGAACCAGCGTTTGGAGCCGTCCGTCCTCCTCTACCAGGTGAACCGCACACCAGTCGGCCACGTGCGGCACCGCCAGGTTGGCCACCCGAGAGAGTGTAGTCTCGTAGTCTAGCGAGGAGGCCAAGAGTGCCGTGGCGTCGGCAAGGAAGCGCTGTGCCTCTTCAGCCCGCTTCCGGTCGGTGATATCCCGAAGGATGTTGATAGCCATCAACGGCTTGCCGTCCTGATCAAGCACGGGTTTCGCTTTCACGACCACCCAGCGTTCCTCGCCCGTCAGATTGTTCCTGGATCGGAGCCGTCTCTCGGAGGCAGGCTCCCCCCGCAGTGCCGCCCGCCCCGGAAACTCGGACGGAGGAAATGGGTGACCATGTTCGTCCCTGATCTCGAATCTATCCAGAAGGTCGGGGACAGGCGTTCGAAGAAGGGCTTCTGCGGATTGGTAGCCGACTATGTGCGCGGCTGCGTCGTTGGCAAAAATCAGTGCCCCGGACTTATCCTGGACCGTGATCCCATCGGCGACACCCTCCAGGATCGCCTGGAGTTGATCCCGGGAACGATGGAGCTCATCTTCCATCCGCTTCCGGTCGATGGCCGCGGCAAGCACGTTGGCAACCGACTGAAGGAAATGGATATCGTCGATGCTGAACTTACGACGTCTCGTGGCGTGAACGCCGATGGCTCCAAAGGGCCGGCCAGTGCCAGGGATCATAGTGCTCATCCCGCTCACTACGGCGTGCTCTTTCAGCAGGGACGAGCCGCTAAAGCGAGTTTCGCTCGACAGATCCTCCACGATCACCGGCTCGCCTGACGCAAGAGTGTAGCCCGCCTGTGAATCGGTCCCAGCACCTACTTTGGCCCGGCCGACGTAGCCCTCCTTCCAGCCGACTCCCGCCCTGAGCAACAACGCCTTTTCGTCGGGGAGCAGTTCCAGGATCTTGGTGTACTCGACATCCAGTGACTGAGCCAGCAGCATAGCGGCGTGTTCCATGAACGACTGGAGGTCCATGCCGCTCAGGGCTTGCTGCCCAAGCTCGGCCACCGCCGCCTGCTGCCGCTCCCGGATGCGCAGCTTATCTTGGCCCTCTCGCGCCTCTTCCATCAACTCACTCGTCCGCAAATTGGAAAGTACCAGTGCCTCATTCGCCTCCTGCCACCTTTTCATCATTCCCACTCTCCAGCTGCACTCCTCCCGTAAGCCATGAAGCCGCTCTGGCTCGAGAACGGCTTCATGGCGTCCATACCCCTGTAAAGCGACCGTGGCCGCCGATCGCACTTCGACTGTGAGCCAAGAAGGTGAGCAAGTAGAGTGCCAACGGACCCAGAAAATTCCGCTCGCACACCGTACATTTCTCGCCGCTCTCGCGACTAGATTGCTAGAAAGGGGTGCGGGGATGCGCCGCATTCGTCAAAGGAGGAGTGAGTGAAACCTGTTATCTTCCCGAAGCTGCGACAACTATCTGTGACAAAGGTGGGCATTGCCTCCGGCGTCGCTGTATGTACGCTCTTTGCAGTTACCCTCATACCGGCTCTGGCAGCGCCCTCGGGCGCACATCCGGTAGCCACCATGGCGCCCGCCGCCGTGGCCACAACGGCACCTACCTCGCCCGCCACCGCTAGCACCCGACTGGAGAAACTGCTCCAACTGGAGCAGAATCGCTTGACCGCCGAGCAGAACCGGCTGAACAACGCGAACACGCTGATTGGGAGGGTACAGGACCGGATCAACACCCTGGAGGGGAAGAATAAGGACACATCCCAGCTTCAGACAGCGCTCACCAGTTTCAAGACTGCCGTCTCCTCGGCTCAGGATAGCCTGAATACCGCGAAGAGCACGCTGGACGCGAAAGCCGGCTTCGATGCCAACGGCAATGTGACAGATGCCGTCCAGGCGCGGAACACGCTGAAGACCGCCCGAGATGCCATGCAGACGGCTCTCAAGACGATGAGAGGTGCTGTTCCAGCCCTTCGGAAGGGAGCGCAGAGCGAAAACCTCTCGCTTCGGCTGAAGGCGGAGCAGAACATGCTGGCCGCTCAGCAGAAGACGCTCGGCCGGACCAACTCGCTGGTGAACAGGGTCCAGACCATCATCACCAATCAGCAGGCGAAGGGCAAGGACACGTCGAGCCTGAGTACCGCCATCAACGACTTCGATGCGTCCCTGGCCTCCGCTCAGAACAGCTCTAATTCGGCCAAGAGCACGCTGGACGCGAACGGCGGTTTCGGCTCCAACGGTAACGTGACCGACGCAGCTCAGGCGAGAACCACCCTGCAGAGTGCCAGGTCCGCCATGCAGCAAGCGCGCAAGACGTTCCTCCACGCCCTGTCCGACCTGCGCAAGGCCGTGAGGGACTACCGCCAGGCAAACAAGCCGGCGCCGCGGCCAACGCCGCAGAACTAACGGCGAGAAGCAGGGACACGGAGAGGGGGAGAAGGGGAGACTGGGAGGGCGAAGCTCCGGCTGAGCCGCCACGTGATGGCCAACCAACCTGTCCCTTCCTAACGGCGGCCCGATTGTGGGCGCGACGGTCTAGGACGACGAGGCGGCTCGGGAGGACCCTCGCCCTCCCCTTCTCCCACTCCCCATCTCCCCCTCTCCCATTCACTCCCGAACCACCGCCAACCCCTGGACGTGCTGGAGCTGGAGTTCTTCCGGCCACGGGAAGTCCAGCCGCATCCACCTGAGCCCCGCGCCGCCGAGACGATTACAATCTCTGGATCACCGGGGGCGACGGCCGCGCTCCAGACGTAGCGGTGGCGCAGCCTGGCCTTGAGCCCCTCCCAGACGATGCCGCCATCGCGACTCTCTGCGTAGCCATCCCCCGCGGCTCGGCGGAATCAAAAGACCCCGGTCCTTGGACTGGGGTCTCATCCTAGTATTAAGTTCGGGCGAGATCAGGCTGTGGCGTGCGAGGAGCGTCTCTGGTCACGGTAGCCTCGCCTGGGACCGCGATCCCTGGCGGCCGCCGGAACCCTTCGAGCGTGGCTCTGGGCAGGTGCACTCTCGGTCGCAGGCTGAGAGGCCTCGCTTCCAGGCCAGGGCTGCCGCGGCAATCGCCTGCTCAGCGTCCGCTCGATCTGCCTGAACTTGTAGGCATCTTCCGAAGTGAGGAAGGTGATTGCCACCCCCTCGCGACCCATCCGACCGGTTCTGCCCGTCCTGTGAGTGAACATCTCGGCCGATTCGGGTAGTTCGTAGTTGATCACTGCCTCGATACCGCTGACGTCCAGCCCCCGCGCGGCAACGTTCGTCGCCACAAGTATTGGCACTGCGCCCGACCGGAAGCCGGCCATGATGCGCTCTCGGGAGCTCTGGTCCATGTTACCCTGGAGCGCAGCCACGGGATAGCCCTTGCGCTTGAGGTCGCGGGCCAGCCGCTCGACCCCTATCTTGGTGCGTCCGAACACCAGGATCGGGTCCTCGCCTCTCAGGTCCAGCAGCGTGCAGAGGGCACCGAACTTGGCGTCCGAATGCATCTCGTACACGACCTGCTCGATCTCAGGAGGTGCTCCGTTCTCTACGTCCACTCGGACACTCACGGGATCGTGGAGGTGGCTGGAAGCCATCTTCGTCACCCATTCCGGCACTGTGGCGGAGAAGAGCGCCGTCTGGCGTTCTCGCGGCATCATGGAGAGGATCTTCTCGATGTCCGGCGCGAAGCCCTGGTCGAGCATCTCATCCCCTTCGTCCAGAACGAGTATCCGCAGGTCCTGGGTCGGCAGGTTGCCGTTCCACAGGTGGTCCAGCACGCGTCCCGGGGTCCCGACGACGATCTGCGCCCCGTTTAACAGCTCCTCTCGCTCGGGCGGCAACGGCCGCCCTCCGTACAGGAGCGTCACCCAAAGGCGGCGCGCCTGGGCGACCTGGCTGAGTACGTCCGCGACCTGGATGGCCAACTCGCGTGTGGGGGTCAGAATCAGGGCCTGAACGCCACGCAAATTGGGGTCGCACCGCTCCACGACTGGGAGCCCGAAAGCGAGGGTCTTGCCGGAGCCGGTTCTGGCCTGACCGATGACATCCCGGCCCTCTAGGAGGGCCGGGATTGCCTGCGACTGAATGGGGGTGGGGACGCCTATCCCCATGTCGGTTAGTACAGCAAGAACTTCGCGTTGAAGGTTAAGTTCCTCGAAGGAGGCTGCGGGGACTACCAACGGTTGCGACCACCGCCCCTGCTATTGCCATACGAAGAGCTGCGCCGGCTTTCGAAGCAGCTGGAGCAGTACACCGGCTTGTCACCACGGGGCTCGAAGGGAACCTGGGTCTCTCGGCCGCACTCGGCGCAGACGGCTGAGTACATCTGCCGCTCGCCCCGACCGAAACCACCACTGGAGTATCCGCCGCCCTGGCTGCTCTTGCGGGCAGCCCGGCAGGTGGGGCACCTGGAGGGCTCGTTGGTGAAGCCTTTCTGGGCGAAGAACTCCTGCTCACCAGCGGTGAACACGAAGCTGCTACCGCAATCGCGGCACGTTAGGGTTTTGTCTTCCATCTTTCGCGCTGACTCCTTAGGTCAGAAAATCTTGGGTTGTTCGGTCAGCGCGACTAGACTGGAAGCGGGCGCAGGTACTACTGAAGTGGTCCTGAACCATACCCAACTGAGAGGCGAGCCGCCGATTCACACCGCAATGGATAGTATACCATACGAATGCAATACTGCGGGAAAGCACATTCTGGCTGCAGCAGTTCTGGCAATGAGGTATCATCCATGCACAAGTCGCGAGTCGTTGCCCGCGACTCACTTCTTCAGCGAGGAAGAGCAGCACATGAACAGGCTACTGGCCAGCAGGATCGGCAAGGTCCATCGCTCCTTCGTTACCGAGATCCTCAGCGTCACAGAGAACCCGGAGGTAATTTCCTTCGCGGGCGGCCTCCCGAACTCGGTCTTCTTCCCAATCGAGGAGATTCGCGAGGCTACCACGAAGGTGCTACGCGACGCCGGTCCTAGCGTTCTGCAGTACACAACCACTCAGGGTTACCTACCGCTGCGGCAGTACATTGCCGGCAGGTACCGTCGAAAGTATGGTTTTGATGCCGATCCCGCGGACATCATCATAACCAACGGGTCTCAGCAGTCTTTCGACCTGATCGGCAAGGTTCTCCTCGAACGCGGCGACAGAGTTGTGACAGAGCGTCCCGCCTACCACGGGGCGCTGCAAGCCTTCTCCCTATATGAGGTGCAGTTCACACAGGTGCCGCTGATGGAGGACGGTCTGGATGTCGAGGCGCTCGACCAGGCGTTGGGCGCAGGGCCGGCGAAGCTGTTCTACAGCGTTCCCAACTTCCAGAACCCCTCCGGCCTGAGCTACTCCCTCCAGAAGAGGAAGCAGCTCGCCGACGTGCTGGCCAACCACGATCTGCTGCTGATAGAAGATGACCCCTACGGGGAGATACGATTTGAAGGAGAGGACCTTCCACCCATCAAGAGGTTCCTCCCGGACAACACGATATTACTGGGAACCTTCTCCAAGACAGTAGCGCCAGGCCTCAGACTAGGCTGGGCATGGGCTCGTCGCGACATCATGGCAGGGCTGCTCGAGGCAAAGCAGGCAGCCGACTTCCACTCCGATAACTTCGCCCAGCAGGTCATGTATCGCTACCTCGCGGACAACGACCTGGATGCCCACATCGCCGTTCTGAAAGCCGCTTACCGAAAGCAACGCGACTTCATGCTCTCCGTGATCGAGAAGCACGTACCCAGCGAGGTGCGCTACACTCGCCCCAGCGGCGGGATGTTCGTGTACATGACTCTCCCCGAAGGGGTCTCTACTCTGAAACTGTTCGAGATTGCCGCCAAGCGAAACGTCGCGTTCGTGCCGGGAGTGGCGTTCCACGCGGGAGGCCAGGACGGGGACAATAGCATGCGGCTCAGCTTCTCCAGCTCCGACGAGGCACAGACCGAGGAAGGGATGAAGCGGCTTGGCGTCGCCATCAAGGAGTTGCTGACCGACCAACGGGCCGGCGGCTCTGCCGGCCCGTGCTGAAAGGGGTAATATCCATGGACCTTGAGACTGTGAGGCTGCTGTACGGTTACAATCACTGGGTGAACGAGCGGTTGCTGACAACGGTGGACGAAGTCCCCGCGGACCGGCTGCGGGAGAAGTTCGGCGCCAGCTTCGACTCCATTCACGGCACTCTCGGGCACATACTCGGCGCCGAAATCGCCTGGCTCAGCCGGTGGAAGGGAGTGTCACCCTCGAAGGTGCTGACCGGAAACGACTTCGCCTCGCTGGACGAGATCAAGAGCCGGTGGGGTGAGCAGCAACGGGAGTTGGACGCCTTCATCGCCGGTCTAACACCTGAGCAGTTGGCGGCGCCCCTACCCTACAGGAACACCGCGGGAGACAGTTATACCCTGCCCCTGTGGCAGCTGATGCTCCACGCGGCGAACCACGCGACTCATCATCGGAGTGAGCTGGCCGACATGCTTACCCGAGCGGGGCATCCGCCCAAGCCCACGGACCTGGTGCGGTACTGCCTCGAGCTGTCGGGACAGGCCTGAGGCTGGTGAGAACGTCGGATCGATGGCTGCTGGCCCAGTGGATCCTTATCGGGCTGCTGGGCCTGTCGCTCCTTACACCCCGGGCGCCCTCTCTCGCCCGGGGCCGCGTGCCCGGCGTCCTACTGGCTATCGGCGGCTTCATACTGGTTGCCCTCTCTGCTGGTACTTACGGGAGGGTCAATCGTGCGCTGATACATGCCTCGCCCGACCCCGACCCGTCGGCCCGGATGGTGGACGTCGGGATCTACAGCCTGGTGCGCCATCCCGTGTACGCAGGCGTGATCCTCGGATCCTTCGGCCTCGCCCTCTTCCGCGGAAGTCTCTGGGCCGTGGGGATAGCGGCTGCCCTCTCGCTCTTCTACTACCTGAAATCTCGCTACGAGGAGACCCTATTGATGCGGACCTTCCCGGGCTACGCTGCTTATCGTCAGCGCGCCGGCCGGCTGGTACCCTGGTGGGGTCGACGATGAGCGAAAGACGCGTCCCTCAATCGCAGCAGGCTGACGAAAGCTTCAGCCTGTACGTGCAAGGGCCTGACCGGTTGGAAGCGGCGGTGACCGGATTATCTGGCGCCGGCCTGGACCTCGCCCGGGCGCCGGGCGCATGGACCGTTCGGCAGATCGTCCACCACCTGGCCGACGGGGAGCTTCACTGGGCCACCCCGATCAAGATGGCGTTGGCGGAACCGGGCCGTGTCTACGCCCATAACCTCATGGACGATGATCGATGGGCCGAGGCCCTCGACTACGCGGGCCGGCCCATCGAGCCATCTCTGGCGCTCATTCGGGGACTGCGCGCCCACATCGCTCAGCTCGTCCAGCATCTACCTGATGCCTCGGAGCGCTACGTTAGCTTCGGAGAGGACGCCGAGTGGAAGCCGTCTGTCGCGGAGATGATAGGGATCGCAAACCGTCACTTCCAGGAGCACGTCGAAGAGATCCTGGAGACCCGCCGCCGCCACAACCTCTGAGGCGGTGTAGGTTGGGATCTCCCTAATACGCCATCAATTCATGTAGGGGCCGCGAGCACGCCCTGCCGGCCCGCGGCCCCTACATGTTTTGTAAGGGCATTAGAACCGTAGCCGGAAGAGGGTGAGAAGGGCCGGCATTCCATCCCGCCAGGCGGAGAGCTTCTTCTCGCCACGCGGGAAGTAGCTGATGGGAACCTCCCGGATCCGGCATCCTTTCCGCAGCAGCTTCGCGGTGATCTCCGGCTCCAGGTCGAATCGGTTGCACCGGATCTCCAGGCTTCGGAAGAGCTCCGTCGGGATCAGCTTGTAGCAGGTCTCCATATCGTGTAGACGAGAGCCGTACAGCACATTGGTCAACGAGGTGAGCATCCGGTTCCCGTTACGGAAGAGCCACTTCTGGCCGTCCAGGTTGCGTGCCCCGTACACCACCTCGGCCTCGCCCTGCAGGATGGGGTGAAGCAGCTTCACGTACTCGTCGGGGTCGTACTCGAGGTCGGCGTCCTGGATAATCGCCAGGTCGCCGGTGGCAGCGGCGAGGGCAGTCCGCACGGCCGCGCCCTTTCCCTGGTTGACCTCGTGGTGAATAACTCGGAGCTCCTCCACCTGGATCCGGTCCAATATCTCTCCCGTGCCGTCTCGAGAGCAGTCGTTGACCACGATGATCTCCTTGGGCACGGGGACGGATGCCACGCGATGGACGATCTCTTCGACTGAGTCACGCTCGTTGAAGACGGGAATGAGGACAGAGAGTTTCAGGGGCTGCACTCCTTCCAAAGAGTGGCGGCATTATAGCATGAGCCGGTGTTGACCGTCCCGGGTGAACATCCTAAACTATCGATGGCTTACCAAGCTTCTAGTCCCACCCTACCTAATATTCTAAACCAAAGCCAGGATGAAACCCGCGGGGTCTCGGGGATCACGGCGCGCCAGTTCAGGATCAGGGGCCAAAGACCCCGCGGGTTTGGTCGCCGCTTTACTTTAGGAGGAGTTAATGGAGCGGCCGAGAGTCTTGATTGTCGAAGATGAACCTGACAACCAGGAAATCGTCCGCGCGGTGGTGGAGGATATGGTAGGCTGCCGCGCGGTGCTTGCTTCAGATGGGCAGGAAGCCCTGGAAAGAGCTTCAGAGGAACGCCCCAGCCTCGTACTTCTTGACCTGATGCTTCCCAGGCTGGACGGCTATGAGGTGGCGAGGCGGCTGAAGAGGGACGTTCTCACCAGGGACGTACCTATCATCGCGATCACAGCTCTGGCGCGGCCCAAGGACCGGATTCGCGCGACGGAGGCGGGGTGCGACGACTACGTGGACAAGCCCTTCGACCTTGACCTTCTCGAAAGAAAGATCCGCGCCAGGATAGCGCGGGCATGAGGGGGCCATCTTGACGCAGAACGATATTTTTCTGGTTGCGGGGATGGCGGGCGCAGCCGTCCTCATCGTGTTGGTGGATCTCGTTCTGTCACTGGTGCGGCACAGGCGGCGCTCCCGGGTGCGTTCCGACAACTCACGCATCGACAGTGCTCCCCCGGATGAGGCCGCCATCGCGGCCAAGAGCGAGTGGATACACCGACGCCTGACGGCTATTCAGAACGCTAGCAACGGCCCGCAGCGGGGCGATTAGCTTGACGGGAGGGGATGGATGGCACTAAAACCGTTTGCCATAGAGTACGGGCTCGGCATAGACCTCCACGGCCAGAACGCTACGAAAGCCGCCGTCAAGGCCGTCCAGGACGCTGTGCGGCACGTTTCGCTGCCGGGGATGCGCCAGGTCGCCGGTATTAATGACCTGGACAGCGAGGTCTACATAGAGATCCTTCTCGGGGTGCCCGAGGAGATGGCCGGCGGCGTGGATGAAGAGCAGGTGAAGGCGGCCCTGCCTTTTGGTCGCCGGTCCGTGAGGGTGGTACCCGGAGGCCTCCTTGCCTCCAGCGGTGTGGCGGTTCCGGCCATGGGCGACAGCTTGGACCAGGCCGTGCTCGTGGTGGCCTCCGTCGCGGTCAAGCTCGAGGTAACCGAGTGATCGTACGGCAGGCCGGTGGCGTGGTCCTGCTAGGGGATCAGGCCATCCTTCGTCACAATGCCAGAGGGGAGCACCTCTTCCCCAAAGGACACGTGGAAGAGGGAGAAACCCTTGAACAAACGGCCCTTCGCGAAGTGGCCGAGGAGGTGGGTGTAGAGGCTGAGATCGTCGCCGATTTGGGCGAGATCTCATTTCCGTATGAGGGCGACAAGGTTCAGGTCGTCTTCTATTTGATGCGCGCAACCCGCCTCCTCCCCGACTGGCAGGCTCACCTTGAGACGGACGCGGCCCTGGTGCCGTGGCGCGACGCCCCGGCCATCCTCAGCTTCGAGAACTACCGTCAGCTCTGGGCGAGGGCCGATCGTCTTCTGAGGAAGGACCAAGAGCCGTCCTGAAGAAGTCCGTCACCTTCTCCGTGTATCCCTCCAGGTCGATTTCCCTCGCCTGAACGTGGTCCGCCCCCGACACCGCCCAGATCTCCTTTGGCTCCCCGGCCGCCCTGTACAACCGGTAGGCATCTCTGAGAGGGACCAACCTATCGGCGGTCCCATGAATGATCAGCAGTGGCCGGGGGGAGATACTGGCAACTGCGGCCAGAGGGCGAATGGCCTCGGCCTTCACCCCAACGAGCTTCTCGGCGAACCAGAGGGACATAGAGGCAAACGGAAAGGACGGTAGACCCCAGATGACCCTGTAGCCGTTGGCAACGACCTCCCTCAGACTAGCGA
>JAJYKO010000114.1 GCA_021788565.1 Chloroflexota bacterium | reverse complement strand
GAGGCCCCTCGGGCGGGTGCATACCCGTGAGCGCTCTGGATGTGCCGATCGACTTCGAGAACCTGACCAGGATCGGCGCCATCATGGGGAGCGGTGGGCTCGTGGTTATGGACGAGAACACCTGCATGGTGGACGTCGCGCGCTTCTTCCTGTCGTTTGTCCAGGCCGAGTCGTGCGGCAAGTGCGTTCCCTGCCGGTTGGGGACAAAGCAGATGCTGGACACCCTCGTCAAGATCACCGAAGGCCGGGGTGAGCCCGGGGACATAGACATGCTGCTGGAGCTCGGCGAAGCCGTGAAGGCGGGCTCGCTGTGCGCTCTGGGCGGGACAGCGCCGAATCCGGTGCTGAGCACCATCCGCTACTTCCGGGATGAGTACGAGGCGCATGTGGTGGATAAGAGGTGCCCCGCCGGCGTGTGCCGGCCGCTGCTCCACTTCGAGATAGATCCGGATAAGTGCACGGGCTGCATGGTGTGCCTCAGGAACTGCCCTTCGGAGGCGATCTCGGGTGGCAAGCGGGTGGTTCACAGCATAGATCCAGACAAGTGCACCAAGTGCGGCACCTGCTACGAACTTTGTAAGTTCGACGCCGTCATCAAGTCGTGAGGAGGCCGACCTTGTCGAAAATCAGCCTGACCATAGATGGACATCAGATCGAGGCCCGGCCTGGCATGACGGTGCTTGAGGCCGCGTCAGAGGCGGGCATCTACATACCCAACCTGTGCGCGGACCCCGACCTGCGCGCTTACGGCGCCTGCCGCGCCTGTATCGTCGAGATCGAGGGGATGCGCGGCCTTCCGGCCTCCTGCACTGTGAGGGTTGCCGAAGGGATGAAGGTGCGGACCGAGACCCCGCTGGTGGACATGACCCGTCGCACGGTGGTCGAACTGCTGCTGGCGGACCACCCGGACGACTGCCTTACTTGCCCCAAGAACCAGCGCTGCTCCCTCCAGAAGGTGGCGGCGTACGTCGGAGTACGGGATCACCGCTTCGCGCAGATCACGCGCGATGTGCCGGTGGATGACTCCAACCCATTCTTCACCTACGACATGAGGAAGTGCATCCTGTGCGGCAAGTGTGTCAGGGTGTGCGACGAGGTGCAGGGGCTGGGGGCCATCAGCTTCGTCAACCGCGGCTATGCCACCAAGGTCGGCACCTTCATGGATGGACCGATTGTGAGCTCCATCTGCGAGAGCTGCGGCCAGTGCGAGGCCAAGTGCCCCGTGGGCGCAATCTCGGTCAAGAACTACCAGCAGCCGACTCGCAAGGTGAAGACTGTCTGCTCCTATTGCGGTGTTGGGTGCGGAGTACTGCTTCAGGTTCGAGGCTCCAAGGTGATCGGGGCGGACGGGGACCGAGAGAGCCCCGTGAGCCACGGCTCGCTCTGCGTGAAGGGTCGTTTTGGGACAGAGTTCATCAACCACTCGGAACGGCTGACCAAGCCGCTGGTGCGAAAAGATGGGGAGCTCGTGGAGTCTAGCTGGGAAGAGGCGCTGGAAATTGTCTCCTCCAGGCTGGCCGGATACGCTCAGCCCGGTGGCGACGGTGGTGCTCCTTTCGCGGCGCTGGCTTCCGCCAAGTGCACTAATGAGGAGAACTACCTGCTGCAGAAATTCACTCGCGCGGTGATGGGAACGAACAACATAGATCACTGCGCCCGTGTTTGACACAGCCCCACTGTGGCCGGTCTGGCCACAAGCTTCGGCAGCGGCGCTATGACGAACTCCATCAGCGAGATCCAGGACACGGCCTGTTTGTTCGTCATAGGCAGCAATACCACGGAGACTCATCCCGTCATCGGGTTGCAGGTCCGCAAGGCGGTGCGCGAGAAGGGCGCCAGGTTGATAGTCGCCAATCCTAAGGAGATCGACTTGTGCAGGTTGGCGGATGTGTGGCTGCGGCTGCGGCCGGGGACGGACCTGGCGCTGCTGAATGGGCTCGCCCACGTGATCCTGCGCGATGGCCTGGAGGACACCAGCTTTATCTTCGAGCGCACGGAAGGGTACGACGCGTGGCGTGAGTCGGTGCAAAAGTACACGCCGGAATTGGTAAGCAAGATCACCGGCGTCCCGGTGGGGCAGATCGAACTTGCTGCTCGCATGTACGCGACGGCCGGGGGGCGAGAGGGCGGTGCTTCCGCCATCCTGTACACCATGGGCATTACCCAGCACGTCACCGGCACTGACAACGTGGAGGCGATCGCCAACCTGGCCATGCTGACGGGCAACGTCGGCAAGCCCTTCGCGGGAGTAGACCCACTGCGCGGTCAGAGCAACGTCCAGGGGGCTTGCGACGTGGGAGCGCTGCCGGACGTCTACACTGGCTACCAGAAGGTTGCCGCAGAGGCCGCCCGGACCAAGTTCGAGGCCGCATGGGGCTGCCAGCTGCCGTCATTGCCAGGCAAGACTATGCCCGAGATAGTGAAGGCGGCCGAAGATGGGCAGATCAAGGCGCTCTACATCATGGGGGAGAACCCCCTCCTCTCCGATCCTGACATCAACCATTTGGAACACGTCCTCAAGTCGCTTGAGTTCATGGTGGTCCAGGATATCTTCCTGACAGAAACAGGAAAGCTGGCCGACGTGGTGCTCCCGGGCGCGTCCTCGGCGGAGAAGGACGGCACTTTCACCAACACGGAACGCCGGGTTCAGCGGGTTCGCAAAGCCATCAACCCCGTGGGAGAGTCTCGGGCGGATTGGGAGATTGTCCAGGAACTCGCCCAGCGGACGGCGAAGAAGATCGGTGGCCAGACCGAGGCGCTGGCCGAAGGCTTTAAACAGGCGAGTCCGGCAGAGGTGATGGATGAAATCGCGTCTGTCACGCCGTCCTACGCCGGGATCAGCTTCGAGCGGCTGGACAACGGAGGACTTCAGTGGCCGGTTCCGGCCGCCGACCATCCCGGGACACCCATACTCCACGTGGGCAAGTTCTCCCGCGGTAAGGGCATGTTCACGCCAGTGGAGTACATGGAGGCCGCAGAACTGCCGGACGACAAGTTCCCACTGCTGCTCACCACCGGTCGGCGTCTTCAGCACTATCACACTGGGACCCTGACACGGCGGGTGAAGGGGCTGAGCGCTCTGGTGGACAGGGAGTACGTGCAGATTCACCCTGCAGACGCGTCACGGCTTGGTGTGAGCGACGGAGAGCAGGTTGAGGTTGCCTCGCGGCGCGGTGTAGCGCGAGGCACCGCTCAGGTGACGACGACTGTTCCTGAAGGGGTGGTGTTCATGGACATCCACTTCGGGGAGTCGCCGGCGAACGCGCTGACCACCTCCGCCCACGATCGTGTGGCGAAGATCGCGGAACTGAAAGTCTGCGCCGTCCGAGTGGAGAAGATGCATACGTGAGAGCGTCCGGGCTCTAAACACCAAGGCACGAAGGACACCAAGGCTTGGTCTCGGGAATCTCGCAGTTCAGGCGTGAGGCGTATCATTCGCCTTGAGGCGTGCGAGAAATGATATCGGATCCAGAGCCCCTTCAGGGCTCTGGGTTCGGCGGTCCTTCTCCCAGGGCGTTGCCCTGGGCTGTCTTCGGCCGCCCCTTCGGGGCTGAGGGCCGCGCAGCCAACCCCAACGTTTCCAGTCCAAACAAGATGCGTTCATTTCACCCGGCACTTGGTGTCTTTGTGTTTTTGTGGCTAGCATGTTGCACACTTACAGGATTCTCATCATGCCTGCGAAGGCAAGCATCCAGAAGACTGGATCCCCGCTTCCGCGGGGATGACGGGGTTGGCCCCCTGACTCATGACGAAGTCGGCGGGTGCAGGGCATCCGAGGAGTGGTGTCTTGGTGGTGAGTACCTACGAAGAAGCGCTGAGTTGGATAATGTCCTTCTGGGATCCTTCGAAGCCGAAGGCCAGGGACAGGGCGGTGCGCGCGCTGAAGGTGCAGAGGATGCGCGCGTTGCTGGATCGTGCGGGCTCTCCTCAGCTCGAGTATCCGTGTATCCTCGTGGCGGGAACAAAGGGGAAGGGCTCCACCTGTGCGTTCATCGCCGATGGGTTGAGGCGCGCCGGGTACCGAGTGGGCCGCTACACCCAACCACATCTAGTCGACTGGCGCGAGCGGACCTGGGTCGACGGCGGATTGATAGAACTGGACGACGTGGTCGCGGTTGTCTCGCGGATACGGCCCATGGTGGAGGAGTTGGAGGACGAGAGCGGGACACACGGTCTGACAACCTACGAGATCGGGACCGCGGTTACTCTCTCATACTTCGCTCAGCACCGCGTAGATATCGCGGTACTTGAGATCGGAATAGGTGGCGCGCTGGACGCGCTGAACGTCGTGGACCCCATCCTGTCCGTGATCACTTCTATAAGTTACGACCACATGGACGTCCTTGGCGACACTCTCGGCGAGATCGCCTCAGAAAAGGCAGGGATCATGAGATCGGGGCGTGTGGCGGTGTCGGCGCCCCAGCGGCCGGAGGCGGATACAGAGCTCAGGAGGATGGCCGCGAAACTGGGGGTCCGGCTGTACACGGTAGGCAGCGACTGGAGGTGGACCGCGGGCGCCGAACCAGGTACAGTGGACGTGGCGGGGCTGTGCGGTGAGTTGCGGGGCCTGCGTGTCGCATTGTTGGGAGACCACCAGCGAGATAACGCCACGGTGGCGGTCGCCGCCCTGCAGTTGTTGGGCGAGCAGGGTTTTTCGGTGAGTGAGGATGCCATTCGCCGCGGGCTCGCCGAGGTGGTGTGGCCAGGCCGGGTCCAGCAGTTGCTGGAAGCGCCACGTGTAGTTGTGGATGCGGCCCACAACGCCGACTCTGCCGAGCGGCTGCTCGAGACCGTGCGAGGGAACTTCCGATACGAGAGCATGATCCTGGTTTTCGGAGCAAGCGGCGACAAGGACGTTGCGGGCATGGCTAGAGTACTGGGGCCGGCTGCCTCGCGCGTGATAGCTACCAGTTCCGGTCATCGTCGGGCCGCCGAGAGCGAGCTTCTGATGGACTCGTTCCGAGGTTACGGGGCGGTCGAGGCCGAGCCGAACCCGGAGCGTGCCTTCGAAAAGGCGATGGCATATGCTGGGCCGGATGATCTAGTACTGATCACCGGTTCGGTGTTTCTGGCAGGAAAAGCAATCCAGCGGTTCGGAATACCGTAGGGCAGTAGCTTGTCCCCTGCCGCACGGCAGGATGATTACCAGGCGGCGGGGGATGAACCCCCGCCATACGTCGTGATGGTGAGCTTATGATCGCATATTTCGATTGCTACAGTGGTATCAGCGGGGACATGACCCTGGGGGCGCTGGTGGATGCAGGGGTAGATGGCGAAGAGCTGAAAGCCGAGGCGGCCAAGCTCGGTCTGGCTGGCTACGACCTCCGGTTCGAGAAGCTGGAGATGAACGGAATCAGCGGTACTCACGCGGTGGTGGAGCTTCTCGATCGCGTTCATCAGCCTCATCGCCACCTTGCCGACGTTCTCTCGATCATCAACGGTTCCGCGCTCTCTGCGACCGTCAAGGAGAAGGCAGGGCGCGTTTTCCGAACCCTCGGTGAGGCTGAAGCCAGGGTGCACGGCGTCGGGGTGGAGCAGGTACATTTCCACGAGGTCGGCGCCGTGGATGCGCTGATTGACGTAGTTGGATCCGTGGCCGGGCTCGAATTGCTCGGGGTCGATGCCGTGTATGCCTCGGCCTTGCCCGCTGGTAGGGGCATGATCAAGGCCGCTCACGGTTCGTTGCCGTTGCCCGCGCCCGCGACACTAGAAATCCTTTCCGGGGTAGGGGCCCCTCTGCGGCCACTCGACGTTGAGGCGGAACTGGTGACGCCGACGGGCGCGGCAATCCTGGCCACCCTGGCTACCTTCCGGCAGCCGGAGATGAGGCTGCGGGCTGTTGGCTACGGCTTTGGGACCAAGCAGTTGCCGTGGGCCAACGCGTTGCGGCTGTGGGTTGGAGAGCCTGTGGGGGCGGAGAGCGGTCCTGAGGTGACGTCGTTGATCGAGGCTAATCTGGACGACGCAACCCCGGAGGTCCTCGGGTATTCGATGGAGAGGCTATTCGGCGCTGGTGCGTTGGACGTATACTTCACGCCGATCCAGATGAAAAAGAACCGACCCGGAACGATGCTGAGCGTCATCTGCCCGGTTTCGGAGGAACAGGCGCTGGCGTCCGTGGTGCTAAGGGAGACAACTACTCTCGGGGTTAGGATCAGCCGGACGAGCCGCATCACTGCCGAGCGTCACCAGGAGACCGTGGACACGCCCTTCGGTCCCGCTCGTGTCAAGGTAAAGACCTTCTCCGGTGATGTGAGCTGCGCACCCGAGTATGAGGACTGCGCCCGGATAGCCAGGGAACGCGGCCTGCCGCTACTTCAGGTTATGCAGGCCGTTGTGGATGCGTGCTCGGCCTGGTCCGCCCGACCGAGCTGAGAAGATGGTTCGGATCTGTTGAAGGCGTTGATTCTAGCCGCGGGCGAGGGCACCAGGCTCCGGCCACTCACCTTGACTTGTCCCAAGCCGATGCTTCAGGTCGCGGGCGTTCCCCTCATTGTTTACATAATCCGATGGCTTCGATGGCACGGCGTCGCGGACGTCGCGGTCAACTTGCACCATCTGCCCCAGGTAATCACCGATTACCTGGGTGACGGCGATCGCCTCGGAATTCGGGTGAGCTACTCGTACGAAAACCCGATTCTCGGATCCGCGGGCGCGGCCAAGAAACTGGAAGCGCTCTTCGACTCGACCTTCCTGGTGGTCTACGGGGACATGCTGCTCGACGTGGACCTGGCACCGCTCTTAGAACTGCATCGCCGGAGCAAGGCAGAACTCACAACCGGTCTGTTTCACGCTCCCGACCCCTCCAGCGTCGGAATCGTGGAACTAGGCAGCGGGGGACGTGTGCTACGTTTCGTGGAGAAACCCCGCGTGGGTGAGATCGAAGGTGACCTGGCCGCGGCGGGGGTGTATCTGCTCGAGCCGTCGGTGCTCGCCAGGATTCCCGCCGACAACTACTATGACTTCGGCCACGACCTGGTGCCCGAATTGCTCCAGGAGGGGGCTGGCGTGTATGGCCGGCTGCTGGAGGGCTACATGTTGGATATCGGCACGCCGGAAGCCTATGCCGCGGCGCAGACACAGGTGGCTGGGCTTGGCCGCCGATGGGAAAGGGTGACGCTTTGAGCGCAAGGACCGAGACGAGATCCATCGCAGGTGGGCGAATCCAGCTGCTTATCGGGATGGCGGTGAGCATTGCATCGGTCGTCCTGGTTATCAAGGGCATCAAGTGGGGGGACGTCTGGACAGTCCTCCAGACAGCCGACTACTGGTGGCTGATTCCTTCCTTGGGATCGATCTTCGCGTCCGTGGGGTTCAAGGTTTGGAAATGGCAGCTGTTGCTCGACCCCGCGGGAAAGACGTCAAAGAGGAACGTCTTCCACAGCATTACCATTGGCTATCTGGTGAGCGACGTTCTGCCTGGGCGCCTGGGGGAGGTCGCGAGAGTCTACACTGAGGCGCGCCTCGATAGTCTCAGTCCGGTTGCGGTGCTGGCGACAGTCGTGGCGGACAGGATTCTGGACGTGGTGGCGGTTGCACTGCTACTGGCGGTGGCCCTTCCCAGCGCCAATCTACCGTCGTGGGTCGCGGAATCGGGAACGATGATCGGCGTCGGGGCTGTCGTACTGCTGGCATTTTGCGTGCTGCTCGCCTATCCCGTGGGCGAGAGGCTGTTTCTGCGGACCCTCGCGGTGCTGCCACGGTTCCCGGGCAAGACCGTGCTACAGAAGTGGGCGGAGGAGTTGTGCATCGGAATGCAGGGATTGCGAGGCCCGAGCGCTCAGTTTCGGATCGGGGTGTCTACCCTCGCCGTGTGGCTGGTATCGATCCTCACGTTCTACTTCGGCTTCCTGGCGTTCCACATCACCGCGCCGGTGTGGGCGGCTGTGCTGGCGCTGGCGATCACCAATCTCGGAATGGTGATTCCGTCTTCTCCAGGCTACATCGGAGTTTTCCACGGCCTGGTCATGATTGCCCTCGCGGCGTTCGGTGTCCAGAAGGAGGTGGCGCTGGGGTACGCCACTGTGGAGTGGCTTCTGGGTTTTCTGCCAATAGGTCTCGTAGGGGCGTTCTCGCTGTGGCGCTGTGGCCTGACACTGATGGATTGGCGAGGCGTGGACTCTCGGCAACCTGGTAGTTGACATCGCACGAGAGTAGCAGTATACCTGTATACAACCTAGCCCTCTGATACGCTGATCCTGACATCCTGGAATCGACGCTTTAGCGAGGTAGCCCGGGGCGGCCGTTGTAGGGTCGCCTCGCGAGCCGGCCCTATGCTTGGTTCCAGGGCGTCGATGTCGATGTGTCGGTGGTCTGGTACCAACCTAGAGTGTGGAGCCTCGCCGTGCAAGACCACCCTACTGACACTCCTTTTGTCGAGCTACGAGTAATCGAAGGTGACCCGGAGGACGCTGCGAGGGGCGTTGTTCGGATCGACCCCGTCGCCTTCCAGTCCCTTGGGCTTGTCATCGGGGACATCGTTCGAATTACGCGCCATAAGGCAACGGTCGCACACGTAATCCCTCTGGCTCCGGAGCTAGTCGGCAGCGGCCTGATCCAGGCTGACGGCCTCATTCGTGGCAACACCGGCGCCGGGGTCGACGAGAAAGTGCGTGTGGAGAAGACCTCTGCTCGCCCCGCCCTTACGGTCGTCCTGTCGCCGGTAGACACGAGTCGCAGCTTTGCACGAGCGGACGATCTGCGCCTCTTGCATGATTCCATGATCGGACTCCCTGTCATCGCGGGCGACATCGTCCGCCCGACCCCATATGGATCCAGGGGACAGCTGTTCACTGTCGCTGGGACCGCTCCCGCCCAGGTCCCGGTCCTGATTGGCCGCGACACGGAGCTTCAGGTCATCCACGCGGACGCCAGTCACGGCACCGCGTATCACGTTACTTACGAGGACATTGGCGGCCTGAAGAATGCGGTTGAGCGGGTCCGCGAGATGGTGGAACTGCCGCTGAAGCGTCCGGACCTGTTTGCTAAGTTAGGAATTGAGGCCCCCAAAGGGGTGATGATCTACGGCCCGCCGGGGTGCGGCAAGACGCTTATCGCTCGCGCTGTGGCGACTGAAACCCAGGCCCACTTCATCCACGTGAACGGCCCTGAGATCATTCACAAGTTCTACGGCGAAAGCGAGGCGAAGCTGAGGGAGATCTTCGAAGAAGCCAGCCGCCGCGCCCCCAGCATCATTTTCCTGGATGAGATCGATGCCATCGCTCCACGTCGATCCGCCGTAGTCGGCGACGTCGAGAAGAGGGTCGTGGCTCAGTTGCTGGCACTCATGGATGGACTGGTCTCCAGGGGAGAGGTCGTCGTCATCGGTGCCACCAATATACCCGAGATGGTCGACCCTGCGCTCAGGCGCCCCGGCCGTTTCGATCGCGAGTTGGAGATCGGCGTTCCTGATCAGAAGGCCAGGCTGGACATACTGAAGATTCACTCCAGGGGCATGCCGTTGGCCCCGGACGTCGATCTGGACAGGTTGGCTCGGATGACCCACGGTTTCGTGGGCGCCGACCTCGAAACCCTCTGCAAAGAGGCTGGCATGATCGCCCTTCGCGGTCTTCTGCACTCCGGTGTGAGTTCCGGCCCGTCCCCGTCCAGTGAGACACAGCCGGAGGTCAAGGTCAGAATGGCTGACTTCCGCGCGGCGTTGAAAGAGGTTCAGCCGACGGGGAGGCGTGAGCTGTTCGCCGAGAAGCCTACGGTTAACTGGGCGGACGTGGGGGGCCTATGGGAAATCAAGGAGTTGCTGAGGTCGGCTGTGGAAGCACCCCTCCGGTACCCTTCCCTGAGCCGCCACCTGCGCTCACCCCAGCCAAACGGCATCTTGCTGGAGGGGCCACCGGGGAGTGGCAAGACGCTCCTGGCCACAGCCCTGGCCGGTGAGTCGGACGTGCCGTTTATCAACGTGGACCGCACCCTGTTGGTCTCGAAGTGGCAGGGTGAATCGGAAAAGGCGCTGAGGGAGGTATTCCGGAAGGCGAAGCAGAGCGCCCCGTGCATCCTCTTCTTCGATGAGCTGGATTCGCTGGCGCCGGTCCGTGGCTCCAGCGGGATGGATCAGTCGAGCGAGCGGCTGGTCAGTCAGTTGCTGAGCGAGTTGGATGGGCTGGACGATGCGCTTGGCGTCGTCGTGCTGGCTGCCACCAACCGCCCAGACCTGGTGGACCCCGCGCTTGTCCGCCCTGGGCGATTCGATCTTCGTATTCACCTCACGCTGCCTGATGAGGATGCCCGGCTGGAGATGCTTCGAGTCCATACGCACGAGAGACCCCTCTCTGCCGACGTCGACCTTCGAGGCGTCGCGAGGCGGACGGAGGGGCTGTCTGGTTCTCACCTGGAAACCTTGTGCCGGCGCGCTGCATCCCTGGCGATGGCAGAGTTTCTCAGGGTGCACGGTTC